>NZ_ATCO01000128.1:0-27621 GCF_000422025.1 Geobacillus sp. WSUCF1
CCCGTCCGCCGCTGACCAAACCAGAGCAAGCTCCGATTTGGTCCGCTCGACTTGCATGTATTAGGCACGCCGCCAGCGTTCGTCCTGAGCCAGGATCAAACTCTCCAAAAAAAGTTGATAGGCTTTTGCTTTGGCCAATGCGGCCTCCGCTTTTCTATTGCGCTTCGTTTCGTTCAGTTTTCAAGGAACGAGACCTCTTCTTGAACTTGCTTCGTTGCAGTCTTGCGTCGAGGAACCCAATTCCTCTGGACTCCCTCAAACGCAAATGTGTTTTCCGCTTCCTAAAGCGGCCCTTACATCATAGCATTTTTATTGTTCGTTGTCAACAGCCTTTTATTCATACCGCTCCGCAACATTTTCCCGGCGCGACAGCGATTTAAAATATATCATCGTTCGACAAGGAAGTCAAGAGCTTTTTTCGGCCGGGTTGCCTCCTTCCTTCAATGATCTTGGCAACTGACATTTGTATAAACACAATGAAATTCCTAATAGCATCCATCCTCTCACCGGCTCCCTTCCATTTTTGGGGATCAGCAGAAGGGGACCGTCAAAATTCTTTTTTTTACAACGTGTAATACCGTTCGAGCATTGTATTTCCTTTTGTCGGCATTTCCACGACGGTTAGCACTTTCCTTTCGACAAGATACTCAAGCATGATAACAAGATCAACCGAGTAAGGCGCAAACTGCGGATGACCGGTCATTTCCTCAATGCTCCAAGCACCATTTTTTTCTTTCAGCGCTTCGCATAAATGAGAGGAACCTGATTCTACGTAAGAATGAATCAAAAATTCACTGGCCAGCAACAAAAGTTCCAGCCGTTTCGGAAGCGGTTCTTCACTTCCAACGAGTTCTTCATACAGTTTATAAATCCTTCCATCCATTCGCTTGACTTGATTCCATACGGTCACTTCCGGGTAAAGTCCGTGCTCGATCACGGTCAATCGCGCCAAATGATGGAGGGCTTGCACCATATGGTTGTATGAGTCGAGCCAATGCTTGGCGGCAAACAGCGCCTTGCCATCTGTATAATGGCGGATCAGTTTGGCAAACTCGAGTCCCATTTTCAATCGCCGTTCTTTAGGCGGGAATTGCTCAAGGCGCTGGCGCAACTGCTGAACATAGCCGTTTCGGTCAAACACGACCGTTCCGTTGAACACCCAGTCGACCGCCTTTCGATGTGACCCGAGAACAAGCCATTCATTTAACTGCCGTTCACTGACTGCATAAAGCACCGCCTTTTTCTCGTTTAGTGAATACTGTCTGAGAAGCATAGGCTCGCTTTGCGGGTCGACAATGACGAGCAGCACGACATCAAACGTATCCGTTGTTGCTGCATGGCAAGCCGTTTTTTCAATCATTAAAATTCCGTGCGTGTTGCAGCGGTTTGCCCATTCGTGACAGATGGGATGCAGCAATTCTTTCATACCTCGCGTCCGTTGCAGAAAGCCGGCCGCGATATCCGGGCGGACAAATCCCTCAGATATCCCAACATATCGATTGACAGACAACCATACGTTCCTATTTTGAGCCGGCTGTTTTTTCTGCAACGTTTTTTCCTCCCTTCCACCGTCATCAATCATCACATTGCGTTTGTGCAGATGTTCAAACAATGCTGTCAACGCCTGTTTCATTTCAGAAAGACCAGAATGCTTGCATCCATGAAGCTGTCGTTTGTTGCCGTCATTCGTTATTCGACAAAAAACGAGGAATTCCTTTCTTTAAAACGTCGATTTTGTTGATTTCTTCTTCGCGATGGGACCCCG
This sequence comes from Geobacillus sp. WSUCF1, assembly GCF_000422025.1. NCBI lineage: Bacteria > Bacillati > Bacillota > Bacilli > Caryophanales > Anoxybacillaceae > Geobacillus > Geobacillus sp. WSUCF1. The sequence goes on from NZ_ATCO01000128.1 coordinate 1,766, forward strand.
TTTTATGGTATAGTGGTCTATGTAGGAGGGACTGTGATGAGCATCAAATATTCGAGCAAAATCAACAAAATTCGCACTTTCGCCTTAAGCTTGATTTTTATCGGTGTCATTGTCATGTATCTTGGGCTGTTTTTTCGTACGTCCCCGGTCATCATGACGTTGTTTATGTTGTTTGGGATGTTGTTTCTTGTCGCCAGTGGCATTGTATATTTTTGGATCGGCACACTCTCGACGAGAGCCGTCCAAGTTGTTTGCCCGTCGTGCGGCAAAGTGACAAAAATGCTCGGACGCGTCGATTTATGTATGTTTTGCCGTGAACCGTTGACGTTAGACCGCGAACTGGAAGGAAAAGAGTTTGACGAAAAGTACAACAAAAAAAGAAAAAGCTGATAGCCGCCTTGTGCTATCAGCTTTTTTAATGCGAATGCGCCGGCGCCCCGCTTTTTTGACAGTCAGGGCAGACTCCGTACACTTCCATGCGATGATGGTCGACCTTAAAGCCGGTGACGTGAGCGGCAAGCTGCTCGACTTCATCAAGCGCTGGATAGTGGAAATCGACAATTTTGCCGCACTCTTCACAGATGACGTGATAATGATTGGAAGTGACGAAGTCAAACCGGCTTGACGAATCGCCGTACGTCAGCTCTTTGACAAGCCCGATTTCCTTAAAGACGCGCAAGTTATTGTAGACGGTAGCTACACTCATGTTTGGGAATTTCCCTTCCAGCGCTTTGTATATTTCATCAGCCGTCGGATGGGACATCGAGCTGATCAAATACTCCAATATCGCATGACGCTGCGGCGTGATGCGTATGCCAGTCTTTTTCAGCATGTCAAGCGCTTCCTTCAGTTGCTCGTTGTCAGACACCGTCATGCACCTCACTCTCTGTGCAAAGGTGAAAAAAATTATCACTTTATAATATTTATAATTAGTCTACAAAGAATACATGCCATTTGTCAATATAGATGCCATTAATATATGGGCTCAGACGCCATTTTAACAAAAAAAGGAGGCGGAAATTGTTTCCGCCTCTTATGTCATTCATTTGAGGAGGTTACTATGTATCATACGCCAAACGATGTACATTGTCTGGACGCTTACCTAGATGACGCTAGTCGGGCGACTTCCGCAAGCGCCTCATCGACATGCCCCTTCACTTTCACCCCGCGCCATTCTTGAACCAACGTTCCGTCGGGGGCGATAATGAATGTCGAGCGATCAATACCCATATATTCCTTGCCGAAATTTTTCTTTTTCTTCCATACCCCATACAGCTCGGCCACTTCATGCCGCTCATCAGAAAGAAGCAAAAATGGCAACTCATATTTTTCGATAAACGCCTCATGCCGCTTCATCGGGTCGGTGCTCACTCCTAAAATGACGGCGTTCAACTCGGCGAACTGCGCATGGCGATCGCGAAAGTCGCACGCTTCGGCTGTGCACCCCGGGGTCATGTCTTTTGGATAAAAGTAAAGCACCACATACCGGCCGCGAAAATCAGACAGCGAAACCATTTTCCCATTGCTTGCCGGCAAGGTGAAATCTGGAGCTGGCTGGCCAATGGCAATCGTCATGTCGTTCCCCCCGTCTTCTTCATTTTCTTTTAGCGTAGCGAAGACGAAGGGAAATTGCAACTCATATCAGCGATGATCCCAGTCAAACACGGTGCGCGTCACGATGACAGCGGGCATAATGTAGCCGAGCAGCGCTTCGGCAATGGCGATCCACCGCCCGACGCCGATCGGAGTGACATCACCGTATCCGACCGACAAAAGCGTCATACCGCTTAAATACAAGCTGTCTTCAAGCAGCGACAAACGATCTTTCGATGCGCTATTTGGGGATGGGGTAAACACGGCATGGCCGTTTACTTGCAAAATCATATAAATCATGGCAAAACCGAGCAACATCGTTAAATACCAGTGGACGAGAACCCATAAGCTATCGAGTGACATGCGATGCGTCGCTTGCACGCGCACTGTCCAAAGCGAGGTGATGCTGCCGAGCAGTACGGCGGCAACAATGCCAAGGAAGGCGTAATCCATCACGTTCCCCCCATTTTTGTCCGTCGTTCATATATACGCGGACAACCGGGCGATTATACCGCATGACCCTCCGAACCCTGCTTGAATCGGCAGCACTCCTGTATTCCACCGGATCGCCCGACCCATTTGACAAACCAGCGTCCCGTCAGACGAAGCCAATCGTTGCGCTTTACTGAGCAAAATAGCGCGCCAATACACCTTTTAACGTCGCAGCACTACGGTGGAACCATTTTTTCTCCTCCTCGTCAAGTTCAATTTCAATCACTTCGCGGATGCCATTTCGGTTGATCACAGCAGGCACACCGATGTAGACATCGCGTTCGCCGTATGGGCCGTCCAAGTAAGCGGAAACGGTCAAAATGGCATTTTCATGATGCAAAATGGCGCGCGTCACGCGGGCAAGCCCCATAGCAATCCCGTAGTACGTCGCTCCTTTTTTCTCAATAATTTGGTAGGCGGCATCGCGCACATTGACAAAAATGCGCTCGAGCTCTTTTTGCGCTTCTTCCCCTTTGGACTCGACCAGCTTGCGAATCGGCACGCCGCCGATATCAGCCTGGCTCCAGACCGGGAGTTCAGTGTCGCCATGTTCGCCGATCATATAGGCGTGCACGTTCGTCGGGGCGACGGCGAAATAGTCGCCCAACAAAAAGCGGAACCGCGCCGTGTCCAAAATCGTGCCCGATCCGATTACTCGCTCTTGCGGCAGGCCGCTGAATTTCCACGTCGCGTACGTTAAAATGTCGACCGGATTGGTGGCGACGAGAAACAGTCCTTGAAATCCGGATGCCATGACCGACTCAACGATCGAGCGGAAAATGGCAATGTTTTTGTCCACAAGATCAAGCCGCGTCTCGCCCGGTTTTTGGTTGGCGCCGGCGCAAATGACAACCAAATCGGCATCGCGGCAATCATCGTAATCGCCGTGCCAAATGTCAGCCGGCTTCGGCGCAAATACTTTCCCATGGTTTAAGTCCATCGCATCGCCCTCAGCCTTGTTTTCATTTGCATCGATGAGCACGATCTCATCGGCAATCCCTTGATTCATTAAGGCAAACGCATAACTGGCGCCGACAAACCCGGTGCCGACGACCACTACCCGATTTCCTCTCCCGTTTTTCATAACTATTCACCTCTTCTTCCTTTTTGTGAATATATTCACATTTTATTTTACGCCATAACATGCTAACGATACAGACAAGGTTGTGTCGATTGCTTGACCATTGTTTGTCATTTTGATGGCAAATGAACAAAAACGGGCGGGGCGCCTAGCTCCCCGTCCCGCGATATCGTCTCACCCCGGCGTTCCAAAGCATGACCGAAACGGTGAAGCAAACCATGCCGACCACTGGGGTGAAAAAGGCATAACTGTACCATTCCTTTTTATCAAGAAAATAAGCAGCTGGATAAACGCCGACAAAGGCAAACGGCAGCACCCACGTTAAAATATAGCGGATGACGCGATGATAAATATCGATCGGGTAGCGGCCATAGCTGCTGATGTTGTACATCATCGGCATGATGGATGTGCGGGCGTCGGCAAAAAAACTGATCGTCGCCAGTGAAATGAAAATGCCGGCATAAATCAATGCACCGCCAATGACAAACAAAATAAACACGAAGACATCATACCAATGAAATGAAAGAGACAAGCGGCTGCCGGCATACAGCATAATGATCAGCCCGGGCACAGCGCCAAGCAACGATTCGAGCTCCATCCGCTCCAAAACAATTTGAAACAGGCTGTTTAGCGGGCGCGTCAACACGCGATCCATTTCCCCCTGCACAATATATCGTTCATTAAAATCCCAAAGGTTAAAAAAGGCGCCAAATACGGCATATGGAACAAGAAAAAAAACCGTAAATAAACAAAATCTCATCGCGCGACCAGCCGTGAAGCAGCGTCGTATGGCCGAACACGACAAGCAAGAACACTAAGTTCACCGCCTGCGCCATTAAGTCGGACAACCATTCAATGAGCAAATCAGTGCGGTATTGCAATTTTGTCTTCATGTACTGGGCCATATATTGAAAAAAAACAGATACGTAAAACAATGTCTACCCCCCTTGCACAACAAGCCGCTTTTTCGCCACCCGCCATAGCAGCGCGATCGGAAACAATAACAGCACGCACCACGCCGCCTGCGTGAACAATCCATCGCTTACAGCGGCGCCTTGGAAGCTTTCCGTAATGATCATGCTTGGAATATAGCTAATGGCTTGAAATGGCATATACGCCATGAGCTGCTGCGCCCAATCCGGGTAAAACGACAAAGGCAAAATAAGACCGGAAAATAGATCGATAATAAACCGTTTCGCCCTAAGCAACCCTTCATTTCGGAACGTAAAAAACGTCACAACCCCCGCAAGCAAGTTCAGCTCCGAAAAAATGATAAAGCTGAATAGAAGCGACAAGCCGAAAGACAGCCACGTTTTGGCGTGTCCCGGAAACTGAAGCGGCAAAAAAAGCGATACGAAAAAAAGCCCAGGCAGCGATAAAAAGAAAAGGCGAAACAGCCCTTCGCCAAGCCCTTGCACAGCTTTCATCCCTAAATAGCTGTACGGGCGGATCAGTTCAATCGCTACTTTTCCATCGCGGATTTCCATGGCGATTTCACGGTCAAGGTTGTTAAAATAAAACGCCCGCGCCAGCCAGGAAATGGCGACATACGTCGTCATTTGCCCAAGCGACATCCCTTGCATCGATGATTTGCCGCCATAAATAGCCGACCAAAGGAAGTAATACGCTGCGATGTTAATGGCGTAAATCAAAATGCCAGTGTAATAGTTTGTCCGGTAGGCGAGCATCATTAAAAAGCGGATGCGGACCATTTCGACATACTTACCCATGAACCGCACCTTCCTCATAAATATTGCGGATGATCTCCTCCGTCGGCACTTCATGAATGCGGATGTCTTGCAGTGCACAACGGGCAGCGACGCGACTGACAACTTCCGGAACGCCTCCTGATGGGACGTGCGAGACCCAAACGTTTGGCTGTTCACCTTTTTTCCAAACAACATCCAACCCTTCAGTCAACTGCTGCAAAAAAGCGGCCGTCACCGCTTCGGCAAACGTAAAGGCGACCCGTTTTCCTTGGCCCCATCTTTCTTTCAGGCGCTCAAGCGACCCGTCGTAAATGATTTTCCCTTCATCGAGCATAATGACCCGCTCGCAAAGCGCTTCAATGTCTGACATATCGTGCGTCGTCAGCAGGATCGTCGTGCCATACCGTTCATTCAATTGCTTTAAAAACTGGCGGATGTTGAGTTTGACAAGCACATCAAGCCGATCGTCGGTTCATCCAAAAACAACAGCGGCGGGTTGTGAATGAGCGCGGCGGCAAGCTCACAGCGCATCCGCTGGCCAAGCGACAGCTTGCGCACCGGCTTATCAAGCAGCGGGCCGATCTCAAGCATGTCAATCACCTCGGCCATATGGCGGCGATATTGCTCGTCCGAGACGCGGTACACTTTTTTCAACAGCCGGAACGACTCTTGAACAGCGATGTCCCACCATAATTGCGAACGCTGGCCGAACACGACGCCGATCGTGCGCACGAATTTTTCGCGCTCTTTATGGGGATTCATCCCGTTGACGACAATGCGCCCAGACGTTGGCGTTAAAATGCCGGTCAACATTTTGATCGTCGTGGATTTGCCGGCGCCGTTTTCGCCGATATAGCCGACGATTTCCCCTTGCTTAACAGCAAACGAAATGTCATCAACCGCTCGAACGAGCGTATAACGGCGCGTCCATAAATCGCGAAACGCTCCGACAAGGCCGGAGCGGCTTTTGTGCACTTTAAATTCTTTGCGCAAATGTTCTACTTCAATCGCGTTCATCGTTCTCCTCCTGACCTCTCCTTGGCGTCAAAGGAAAAAGGCGGCTTGCGCCCTTCTCCTATGTTGCATTATACATGAATCGCCGCCATTTTCATCTTTTTTGTTTTCCAGTCTGTTGACGCCATTGCGTTAGGCGCCGCCTCCGATTTGGAAAGAACGGCAAAATGCTTTTATCCTAAATCAATGCCCACTCGCCGATCGACCGTCGGCAACAGTTGGATGTCAGTTCCGCCCATACGGAAACAAACGATTTCCTGTCGGATTTTTTCGAATCGGCACGTCAATGATGGGAGAAACCGATCCGTCTCCCACTTTACACCTATAGCATTGAAGTTTGAGTCTTCTCGGTTTACTATATAAAGAGGCAGTCAGCGGAAACAGGAGGATCAAACAATGCAGTGGACCAAATCAGAACAATTATATGAAGAAGCGCTCCAGCACATTGTTGGTGGAGTGAACAGCCCGTCCCGCTCATACAAAGCGGTCGGCGGCGGTGCGCCAGTCGTGATGGAGCGGGCGCAAGGAGCCTACTTTTGGGATGTGGATGGAAACAAGTACATCGACTACTTGGCCGCCTACGGACCGATCATCGCCGGGCACGCCCATCCACACATCGCGGAAGCCATCCGCCGCGCCGCCGAGACCGGTGTGTTGTACGGCACGCCAACGCCGCATGAGATCACGTTTGCCAAAATGTTAAAAGAGGCGATCCCGTCGCTCGAGAAAGTGCGGTTTGTCAACTCGGGAACAGAGGCGGTGATGACCACGATCCGCGTCGCCCGCGCCTACACCGGACGAAGCAAAATCGTCAAATTCGAAGGCTGCTACCATGGCCATTCGGACCTTGTGCTCGTCGCCGCCGGCTCGGGGCCATCGACGTTGGGGACGCCGGACTCAGCCGGCGTGCCGCCGAGCATCGCCCAAGAAGTCATTACCGTGCCATACAACGATGTCGAATCGTTCCGGGAAGCGATGAACGTTTGGGGCGAGCAAGTCGCAGCGGTCCTCGTCGAGCCGATCGTCGGCAACTTCGGCATCGTCCTGCCAAAACCGGGCTTTTTAGAAGCGATCAATGAGATTGCCCACAAGGAAGGGGCGCTCGTCATTTACGACGAAGTGATCACCGCCTTCCGCTTTATGTACGGCGGAGCGCAAAACTTGCTCGGTGTGGAGCCCGACTTGACGGCGATGGGGAAAATCATCGGCGGAGGCTTGCCGATCGGGGCGTACGGTGGACGCCAAGACATTATGGAACAAGTCGCTCCGCTCGGACCAGCGTACCAGGCCGGGACGATGGCCGGCAACCCGGCGTCGATGCTCGCTGGCATCGCCTGCCTTGAAGTGTTGAAACAAGAGGGTGTCTATGAGCATCTCGACCGATTGGGAGCAATGCTGGAAGAAGGCATCCTGGCCCATGCTCGCCAATGCGGCCTGCCGGTGACCGTCAACCGCTTAAAAGGCGCGCTCACCGTCTTCTTCACTGACGAAAAAGTGGAAAACTACAAGCAAGCCCAGCGCAGCGACGGCGAGTTGTTTGCGAAATTTTTCAAGCTCATGCTCAAACAAGGGATCAATCTCGCGCCGTCGAAATACGAAGCATGGTTTATCACCCTCGCCCATACGGAAGACGACATCGCCTACACGATCGACGCGGTCGGCAAGGCGTTCCGACAGCTTTGAACACCAGAAATTTCCCAACGCCCCGCCTTTACCAGCGGGGCGTTATATTTTTTCCTTGCGCACATAGGATGAAACTGTGTATAGTACTGAATGGTTCACCAAAACAAAAAGGAGAGTTTTGATCATAGATGAAACTCGGTGCCCGCATTTTTAAAACGGGGATCGCAGTGGCGCTCGCCTTGTTCTTAGCAGCGCTCTTCCAGCTTCCATCGCCGGCGTTCGCCGGCATTTCCGCTGTGTTCGCCATGCAGCCGACCATTTACCGCTCCTATTTATCGCTGATCGAGCAAGTGCAAGCGAATGTGATCGGCGCCTTGTTCGCGATCGCGGCGGTTTTCATCCTTGGGCGCGATCCGTTGGTCGTCGGTTTGACACTGATGATCGTCATCGCCATTTGTCTGAAAATGCGTCTTGAATCATCGACGATTTCCGTAGCGCTTGTCACAGTCATTGCCATTATGGAATATACAGACCGCCAATTTATCGAATTTGCGGCCATTCGCTTTTTAACGATGATGCTCGGTATTTTCGCCGCCTTTGTCGTCAACTTGATTTTCTTGCCGCCCAAGTACGAAAAAAAGGTATATGAAAAAATCAGCGAAGAAACAGAGGCCATTTTAAAATGGATCCGCCTGCATAAACAGCAGGCAGCCGACCATCACCATTTGAAGGAAGAAATTGAAGCACGACACGAAGAAATGACCAAACTCGAGCATCTATATTTTATGTACAAAGAAGAGCGCACGTATTTTCGGCGCCAACGCTTCCAAAAATCTCGCAAGCTCGTGTTGTACCGGCAAATGATAGCAGCGGCCGATCGGGCTTTATCTGTCTTAAAATGGCTGCACCGGCTCGAAAACGAGTTCAGCCGCTTGCCCGCCGAGCTTCGTCAAGCCGTCTGCCTGCACCTTGGCTGCTTGCTTGACTACCATGAGCAGCTGTTGCTGAAATTTATCCATAAGGCAAAGCCGCTCCCTCACAGCAGACGGGCCGAGGAAATTCATCATCAGCGCGAGCGGCTCACTTCCGCCTTTTATGCGGACGGCCAGCCGCCGGGCGATTATCGGTTGTTTTCTTTAATCGGAACGATCATGGATTATGGGGATCGCCTCGAACATTTAGACAAGCTTATCGATAGTTTCCACCATTACCATTACGATGACACGCTGGAAAAAGAGCTGGGAAAGTCAGCAGGCGGCCGCTCGTAGCGGACCGCCTGCTTCAATTTTTCATCCGTGGGTCAAGCGCATCGCGCAGCCCGTCACCCATTAAGTTAAAGCCAAGCACCGTCAGCATGATCGCCAATCCAGGGAAAATCATCGTCACGGCGCCTGAGTCAAGAAATCTTTGGCATCCGATAGCATTTTCCCCCACTCCGGATTGGGCGGCTGCGCCCCCAAGCCTAAAAAGCCAAGTGCGGCCGCTTCGATAATGGCCGTGGCGATCGCCAGTGTCCCTTGAACGATAATCGGCGCGAGGCTGTTGGGCAAAATATGGTGGATTAAAATGCGCCAGTCGCTCATGCCGATCGCTTTCGCTGCCATAATGTATTCTTCTTGCTTAATGCTTAGCACGCGAGAACGGATGAGCCGCCCAAAGTTCGGTACATTAATGACAGCGATGGCGATGAGGGCGTTTTGCAAAGACGGCCCGAGCACAGCGACGATGCCGATCGCCAATAAAATGCTCGGAAACGCCAGCATAATGTCAAACAAACGCGAAATCACCCCATCAATCCAGCGCCCATAGTAGCCGGCGATAATGCCAAGCAGCGAACCAACCATGACCGAGCCGAGCACGGAAAAAAATCCGACCCACAGGGAAATGCGGGCTCCATATATCACGCGGGAAAAAATGTCGCGGCCAAAATCATCGGTGCCGAACCAATGCTCGCTAGAAGGCGGCTGCAACCGCTCGGCCAACTGTTGGTCTTTATAATCATACGGTGCCAGCCACGGCGCCAAGATGGCGACAAGGATAAAAAACAAAACGATCCCAGCGCCGACCAAGGCGATTTTATTTTTTCGAAACCGCCGCCATGCTTCTTTCCATAAAGAAACTGATTCCGTCTCCCTAATCGCCGCCGGCGGTGTTGCCGGCGTGCGCGCTAGTTCAGCCATAGGCGCCCTCCCTCCTTAATTGTACTTAATGCGCGGATCAATGATCGCATAAAGTAAATCAACGATCAAATTAATAAAAATAAAAATGGTGGCAATGATCAAAATGCCCGATTGGATCACCGGATAATCCCGATACCCGATTGCATCATAAATATAGCGTCCGATGCCGGGCCAGCTGAAAATCGTTTCCGTCAAAATCGCACCGCCAAGCAGCAGTCCTGTTTGCAGCCCAATGACCGTCAACACGGGAATAATGGCGTTTTTCAACGAATGTTTGTACACGACCCAAAACATGCTTAATCCTTTCGCACGAGCGGTGCGAATGTAGTCGGATTTCATCACTTCCAACATGCTCGAACGCGTCATGCGAGCAATAATCGCCATCGGGATCGTCGCTAGAGCCATACTCGGCAAGACAAGATGTTGAATAACTTGCCAAAATTGATCGGTATTCCCAGAGAGAAGTGTATCGATCAGATAAAGATGAGTGATCGGCTCAACAGGGTTGCGTACGTCCTCGCGACCGGACGTCGGCAGCCAATCAAGTTCAATCGAAAACAGCCACTGCTCCATTAAGCCAAGCCAAAAGATCGGCATGGAAACACCAATCAATGCCAACACCATCGCAATATAATCAAACCATGAATTTTGAAACCAAGCGCTAATAATGCCGGCGTTCACGCCAATGATCACCGCAATCAGCATCGCCGCCAGCGACAGTTCGATCGTCGCCGCTAAATACGGCCAAATTTCTTCGGCGATGGGGGCGCCGGTGCGGATCGACTCGCCTAAGTCACCGTGCAGCAAGCCGCCGATGTATTTGACATACTGCACATACCATGGCTCATCTAACCCAAGCTTATGGGTCAAAGCCGCTACAGCCTCTTTCGTCGCTTTTTGCCCTAAAATGACTTGCGCCGGGTTGCCTGGAATGGCTCGGATCATAAAAAAGACGACAAGCGACATGCCAAACAACACCGGGATCACCATCAGCACCCTTCTCACAGCATACGACAGCACCTGACTCTCCCTCCCTTAACATGCGGCAAACAAAGAGGGGAAGATGCGCTCCTTCCCCTCTCTCAGTCGATTATTTAAACTCGACTTTCGTAAACTTATCCGAACCGGTCGGGTGCGGGTTAAAGCCTTGGATATTCGCCTTGCCGGCCAACAGCGGAGTTGAATGGACGAGCGGAATCCATGGCGCTTCTTCTTTAATGATCTCTTGCGCTTTTTTATACAGCTCGTTCCGTTTGTTTTCATCGCTCACCGTTTGCGCTTCGACCAAAATTTTATGCAGCTCATCATTCGAGAAATAGGTGTAGTTGTTGCTGCCAATGCTGTCTTTGTCAAGGAGCGCATACAAGAAGTTATCCGCGTCGCCGTTGTCGCCCGTCCAGCCGAGCAGGAAGGCGTCCGCTTCCCCTTTGGCGAGCTTGTCTAAATAGGTCGCCCATTCATACGTCACGATTTTCGCTTTCACGCCGATTTTGGCAAAATTCGCTTGAATGGCCTCAGCGATTTTTTGCCCGTCCGGCATATACGGACGCGGCACCGGCATCGCCCACAGTTCGATTTCAAAGCCATTCGGATAACCCGCTTTCGCCAGCAGCTCTTTCGCTTTATTCAAATCAAACGGATAGTCTTGAATCGCATCGTTGTATCCCGGGATGCTGGGCGGCATCGGGTTTTTCGCCGGTTCCGCCTGGCCGGCGTAAAACGCATCGATGATCGCTTTCTTATCAACCGCGTAGTTCAACGCTTGGCGAACCAACTTGTTTTTCAGCGGCCCTCTCGTCGCCGTCAGTCCGACATAGGCGACGTTCATCGACGGGCGCTTGAAAATTTGAAACTCTTTGTTTCCTTCCACTTGTTTTAAGTCCGTCGGATTCAAGTCTTCCATGATGTCGATTTCGCCTTTTAAGAGCGCATTGAGACGCGCCGAGTTGTCCGGAATGGACACGAAGATGAGCTGGTTCAGCTTTGGATAGCCTTTTTCCCAATAGTCCTTATTTTTTTCAAGTACGATCCGTTCGTTGCGCTTCCATTCTTTAAAAACGAACGGGCCGGTCCCGACTGGGTGTTCGCCAAACTTGTCGCCGTATTTTTTCACGGCTTCTGGGCTGGCGATGGCAAACGGCGTCATGGCGAGATTTTTCAAAAATGGAGCTTGCGGCCGTTTCAGCACAAATTGCACCGTGTACTTGTCGAGCGCCTTTACTTCTTTAATCACATGGCTGTCATCCTGCTTGTAACCGCCAAACATCGATCCGTAATACGGAAACTTGTCTGCATTGCCGTTCGCCCAACGCTCGAAGTTAAAGACCACTGCATCGGCGTTAAACTCTGTCCCGTCATGAAACTTGACACCTTGGCGCAATTTAAACGTATAGGTCAGTCCATCCTTCGAAATCGTCCATTCCGTCGCCAACGCCGGCTTGACGGACGTATCGTTGTCGTTGTAATCAAGGAGCGTATCAAAAATGTTTTTCGTTACTTTCAGCGACTCCCCATCCGTCACAGTCGCCGGGTCGAGCGACACCGAATCACCGCCGCGCCCGTACACCAGCGTATCCTGGGTCGACGGTTTGTCACTGCCACCCCCTGCGGTTTGCTTCGACTTGCCGCAGCCAGCTAAAACAAGCATGACTGCCAGCATCATGGCAAGCCACGTAAACCATGTTTTTTTCCTCATCGTGTTTCCCCCTTGTGTTTCATTTGTTTATCATCACGTTGCTCACCTGTTGGCTCGTATAAATGGCAAGCAACGTAATGTCCATTGGCCACTTCTCGCAATTCCGGGCGCCGCTGGCGGCAAATATCCATACAGGATGCGCAACGCGTATGGAACGCACACCCTTGCGGCGGATTCGCCGGGCTTGGCAAATCGCCGGAGAGCAACTGTCGTTCTGTTTTATGATCAGGATCTGGAATCGGCACAGCGGACAAAAGCGCCTGCGTATACGGATGCTTCGGCGATTCGTATAATGACTCGCTGGCCGCCAGCTCAACTATACGACCCAAATACATGACGCCAACCCGGTCGCTGATATGGCGAACGACCCCTAAATCATGGGCAATGAAAATATATGTAAGCCCAAACTGCTTTTGCAAATCTTCAAGCAAATTGAGAACTTGCGCTTGAATCGATACATCAAGCGCCGAAACCGGTTCATCGGCGATGATCAGCTTCGGATGAGTCATCAGCGCCCGCGCGATGCCGATGCGCTGACGCTGGCCGCCGCTGAACTGGTGGGGATAGCGTTTGGCATGATACGAACCGAGCCCGACCACCTCGAGCATCTCCCGCACTCGCCGCTTCCGTTCCTCTTTTGATCCAATGCCGTGAACGATAAGCGGCTCTTCCAAAATTTTTTCGACTGTATGGCGCGGGTTCAGCGAAGCGAACGGGTCTTGGAAAATCATCTGCATATCGCGCCGCAACCGACGCAGCTCCGCTTTTGATAAAGCGGTTACATTCTTCCCTTCAAATAGAATCGAACCGTCTGTCGGCTCAATGAGCCGCAGCAGCATTCGGCCCGTAGTCGACTTGCCGCAGCCCGACTCGCCGACAATGCCAAGCGTCTCACCGCGGTACACGGTGAATGTCACATCATCGACCGCTTTGACCGTCCCAATTTGTTTGCCAAAAACGCCCCCGGTAATGGGAAAGTATTTTTTAAGCCCTTTCGCTTCGAGCAGCGGCTCGCTCATCAACCAGCCCCTCCTTCTCTAACGCCAAAAAACAGCGGGCGCGATGGCCTTGTTCACTCGTTTCGTACAATAGCGGATCTTCGTGGCGGCAGCGGTCAACGACCCATTCGCACCGAGCGGCAAACCGACAGCCGCAGCGGACCGTTCCGGGTTTTGGCACTTGGCCGGGAATGGAATACAGCCGCTCCTTTTTGCCGCGGATATCCGGGATCGAGCGAATCAGGCCGGCGGTGTACGGATGCTTCGGATTGCGGAAAATGTCCCGAACGCTTCCTTCTTCCACGATTTGGCCAGCGTACATGACAATGACGCGATCGCATAGTTCAGCGACAACTCCTAAATCATGGGTGATCATCATCACTGCCGTGCCGAACGTCTGGTTCAATTCTTTCATCAGCGCTAAAATTTGCGCCTGAATGGTCACATCAAGCGCCGTCGTCGGCTCGTCCGCGATCAAGAGCGCCGGACGGCACACCATCGCCATCGCAATCATCACGCGCTGGCGCATGCCGCCAGACAACTGATGCGGATATTCGTCCAACATTTGCTCAGCGCGCGGCAGCCCGACAAGCTTGAGCATCTCCACCGCCCGCGCTCGCGCTTCTTTTTTCCCTATTTTTGTATGTAAACGAATAGCCTCGACTAATTGGTTTCCAATGGTAAACAATGGATTTAAGGAAGTCATCGGCTCTTGAAAAATCATCGCGATCTCGTTGCCGCGAATTTGCTTCATCCGCCGCTCCGAGGCTTCGATCAAGTTCTCGCCTTTAAACCAAATCTCACCGCCAACCACCTTGCCGATTCCTTTTGGCAACAACCCCATAATAGACAATGACGTCACACTTTTCCCACACCCGGACTCCCCGACAATGCCAAGCACTTCGCCTTCACGAATGGAAAAATCTACACCATCGACCGCCGGGATCTCCCCATCATCCGTAAAGAAAGACGTCCGAAGCCCACGAACTTCCAATAAAATCTTTTCCCCCATCACGCTCCCCTTCTCTCATTCGATTTTGATGAAACTTTTGCTCTCTGAATAAAATTATGCCATGTATTGTTTTCTAACACAATATAATATTATAAAAAATTAAAATTATCGAAAAAGGAAAAGTAATAAAATAACGAGGGGATGAAACAATCCCTCGTTGACCTTATTTGTTGTAAAGATGCACGCACCTTGAACGACCATTTTCACGCCGGACAGATTGCAAAAATAGCGCATGGAGATTTTTTATCATAATTTCTAACGTCTCATTCCATTTTTGCCTCCAAATCAACTGATCACTCCTGCTTGACCGTCGCCATTCCTCATGCATGCGGGAAAAAGCAGAAAAACTGCCGACTTGCGAACAGGATTTTTCATGTCGCTATTTCTCATCTCTAATCGAGACCCCTGCTTTTAAGCATAAGCGTTAGCAAGGCAGCCCAACCGTGGGACGCACGAGGATGGCTTGACTGACAGCCTGCCGTAGGACAATCCCCCGCCTCACCATCAGCTCTTCATGCGTGCCGCTTTCGACAAAAAAGCAGAAAAAACCTGCCAGCGATGCCGAACAGGCTTTTTTCATGCCGCTATTTACGTTTGGTACGCCTGAAACACTCCGTACCATTTGTCGATGAACTCGGGCGCAAACGGCCCTTTCCGCTCCTTAATCCAGCCGATCAGTTTTTGAACGTTGTTTTTTAAAATGCGGTCGATCACATCGGGATAGTGCATTTCGCGGCGATGCCGCTCATACTCATCTTCATCCAGCAGCATGTACGTCATATCGGGAAACACTTTAATATCCAAATCATAATCGATGTACTTCAGCGCTTCTTCATCCCAAACGAACGGCGAGCTTAAATTGCAATAGTAGTACACCCCGTCCTCACGAATCATGGCGATAATGTTAAACCAATGCTTAGCATGAAAAAAACAAATCGCCGGTTCGCGCGTCACCCACGTCCGGCCGTCCGCTTCCATGACGAGTGTTTTGTTATTGCCGCCGATCACATACGATGGCGTCCCTTTTAATACGACCGTTTCCTGCCAAATCCGGTGAATCGTCCCATTATGTTTGTAGCTATGGATTTGAATGATTTTCCCTTCCCGAGGGTAAACTGGCATCATTCTTCCCTACTTTCCGATGGGAGCTTCTTCGTTATATTATACCCTGTTCCTTTTGCAAAAGGAAAGAAAAGCAGGCCGCCTTACTGAGGAAAAGGCAACTGGCGCGTTGACTCAAGGACGCAGCCTGTCCGTCAGACACCGGGTGCCATCTGCCCTAAAAATGCGCGGCGGATGGCTTCCACCTCCCGTTTCATTTGCCGCACTTCCTCGCGCAAGGCGGCGGTCGGCGCTTCACGTTCAAGTTCATCCAACTGGCGGGTGATCTCCTCGCAACGCTCCATCTCCTGTTGCAAAAACAGCGCCTCGTCGCCTACATTCGTCCATGCGTGCTCCATCGCCATTCCGTTCTCCCTTCCCCTTTGCCGTGTGATTTCCTTTCATCATTTCGCGCCCGCACCCACAAATCCCTTTCACTAATCTTGTAAAGAGATGACAGCTTTTGTCGACAAAAAAAGCAGAGGCGCGCCGCCCCTGCTTTTGCCTTCCATCTTCGGCCTATCGCCTGCGCTCTTGTAGCAACATACGCCGTCGTCACAACCGCCAGGCGTCAGCATGGATGATCGTTGGTTATTGATTGACATTTTGCGCTTTGCGGGCTTCCGCTTGCGCATTTTGTTGTTTTACGTGTTGCACATTCGTCTCAGCCGCAAATTCCGTCGCAAATTGGCCAGCTTGAGCGGCTTGAGCCGATTGGGCATTTTGTTGTCTTACTTCTTGAATGTTTGTGCCAGCTGCTGTTTTGTTCGGTTGTTTGGCCATTGTTCTCACCTCCACGTGCTTTACTATGCCCCGGGGGTGATCGTTCTATCCGCTGACGTTACAAAAGTAAAGATCTTCCACCATCGACAATGATCGTCTGCCCGCGAATCATCTCGGCTGCATCCGAGAGCAAAAACAAAACCGCGTTGACGATATCATCGGGTTTGACCGGGCGGCCAGCCGGCGTGTTCGCAGCCGCGTCGGCGAGCAGCTCTTCACGGTTCGGGAAGTGCTTCAGCGCATCGGTATCGACCGCCCCGCCGGAGACGGCGTTGACGGCGATGTTTTTCGGCGCCAGCTCGACAGCCAAGTAGCGGGTCAGCGCTTCAAGCGCGGCCTTCGAGACGCCGACCGCCGTATAGTTTTCCAAATAGCGGATCGACCCGAGCGAGCTGATGCTCACAATTTTCCCGCCGCCGACTTGCTCCATTCTTTTGGCCGCTTCCTGGGCGCAAAACAAAAGCGCTTTGCTGTTGATGTTCATCGTCCAGTTCCAATGCGTTTCTTCCAATTCCATCGCCGGGCGCAAGACGCCGGATGCGGCGTTGTTCACGAGCACGTCGACCCGCCCGAACACCTCATCGATTTGGGCAAACATGGCGTGAATTTTCTCAACGTCGCCGACGTTCGCTTTGACGACGAGCGCTTTTCTCCCGAGCGCTTCAATTTCGCGCGCCGTTTCTTCGGCAGCTGTTTTGCTGCGGGCGTAGTTGACCACGATATCGTATCCTTCCTTGGCCAGCCGCAAGGCGATCGCTTTGCCAATGCCGCGGCTGCTGCCGGTGACCACTGCTACTTTTCCGCTCATGTTTTTCACTCCTTATACATATAATATAGCCGAATTCCATAGATGAGGGAGGGGCTGCCTATGTACGTCGGCCGCGATATGACTGAGCTGTCGATGATTCCGAAAACGGAATGGACCGATGACGAACTCGCTTATTTTCATCATTCGTTCCAACAAATCGCTCCATATTTAAACGTCGAAGGGCAGACGATTCACCGTGAAATCATCGAGGAAATCGAAGCGCGCGGCGGCCTTGGGCGCCGTGAAGCAACGTATACACACGGCACGATGCCGGTGCCTGATTAATCGGGGCGGCGTACTCCGCCCGCCCATTCTTTATATTCGCGCCAAACACGTTGATGGGACACCGGAAAGGCGTACGCTTCGAGCTCATCTTCAGACACAAGCCGAAAAGGCTCCTTGGTGGACTCGCTGCTGATCAGGCGGCCGGGAAACACGGTCAACTGCCAGACTAAATGGGAAAACGCATGCTCAAACGAAACGATCGGTTCTGTAAGCTCTACTTGCAAACCGTATTGCTCCCCAACCATTTGCTCGAGCTTCTCTTTTCCATCTGCACCGTCCGTTTCGCAGCTGGGGAACTCCCATAAATTCGCAAGCAAACCGGTGTTGTCGCGCTTGCGAATGAGAACGCGGCCTTCATCATCGGCCAGCACCGCTACTGCGAGCGGCACTTGTTTGACCGCTGTTTTTTTCGTTTTCACCGGCAGCTCTTCCGCCACCCCTTCGGCGAACGCTTGGCAGTAGACTTGCACCGGACAAAGAAGGCACGACGGGCGGCGCGGTGTGCAAACAAGAGCGCCAAGCTCAATCAGCGCCTCGTTAAACGCTCCCGGGTTTTCGTACGCCATAATTTCGCGGACGATTTGTTCAAATCGTTTTCTCGTCGACGGTTTGGCAATATCGTCTGTCACGAGAAACAGACGCGACAAGACACGCATTACGTTGCCGTCAACAGCCGGCTCCGGGACGCCATAAGCGAGGCTCAACACCGCCCCGACCGTATACGGTCCGACTCCTTTCAGCCTAGAAAATTCATCTGGATCGTCCGGCACTTTGCCGCCATAGCGCGTTTTCACTTCTTTCACCGCCGCGTGCAAATTGCGCACGCGCGAGTAATAGCCGAGCCCTTCCCACGCCTTCAGCACCTCGTCCTCATCAGCGTCAGCAAGCGCCTCCAGCGTCGGAAACCGATCGATAAACTGTTCAAAATACGGAATGACCGTCTCGACGCGCGTTTGCTGCAGCATCACTTCCGACACCCATACTTTATATGGGTCGCGGCCTTTCCGCCACGGCAGGTCGCGGCGCTCGCGGGCGAACCAGTCAAGCAAATCGCGCTGAAACTCGCGCGCTGGAAATCGCTCTGTTTCTCTTGTCATTCAACGTTTCCCCCATGATGCCTATGATCCATATCCACCTTATTATATCAAAAAACCCCCGGCGTGGCTTGCCGCACGCCGAGGGAAGACGGAAGGAAATCGTTCTCAACTTTCCTTAGCCGCCGAAACATAGGCGATTTGTTCATGCTGGGCGCGCAATCGGCGAATATCGATGCGCACGAGCAACGAGATGATGAAAGCGATGACAAACAATCCGCCAAAAAAGGCCAAACTTCCTTCATAAGAACCGGTCGTGTCTTTAATATACGCAGCAAACATCGGTCCGACGAGACCAGCCGCGGCCCAAGCGGTCAAAATATAACCATGGATGGCGCCAAGCTGCTTCGTGCCGAACAAATCGCCGATATACGCCGGGATACAGGCGAATCCGCCGCCGTAGCACGTATACACAATCGTCAGCATCACAACAAACAGCCATTTGATGGACACGTTCGGCAACAGGAAGAAAATCAAGATTTGCAAAACGAAAAACGTCGTATACGTATTCGGCCGCCCAATATAATCAGAAGCCGATGCCCAACCGATGCGCCCTAACCCGTTAAACACCCCAATGGCGCCAACTAATGCCGCCGCGGCCGTTTGGCTGATGCCGATGCTTTCCACCGCCAACGGTTTGGCCACCGCTAAAACGGCAATGCCGCACGTCACGTTAATAAACAACATGAACCATAAATACCAAAAACGTCTTGTTTTAACCGCCTCATTGGCCGTCAACTGCGCCAAATCAAGCGAAGGTTTGGCTTTTCCGGCCTTCACTTTTTCCTGAAATCCTTCCGGCAGCCATCCTTCTGGCGGTTTTTCTAAATAAAGAGAAGATAACGTCATAATGACAAAATACGTAATGCCTAAAATGAAAAACGTATTTTGGACGCCGACGGAGGCAATCAAACTGTTCATCACCGGACTCGCGATCGCTGCGGCAAAACCGAACCCCATAATCGCCAGCCCTGTAGCCAACCCGCGCCGGTCTGGAAACCATTTGACAAGCGTTGACACTGGCGCAATATACCCGACGCCGAGCCCGATCCCACCTAAAACGCCATAAAACAGATAAAGCAGATACTTGGAACCGAGAGCAACAGCTAATCCAGAACCAGTCACCCCGAGGCCAAAAAAGATGGCAGCCAATAGCCCCGATTTCCGCGGTCCGTGCTTTTCAACAAAATGGCCAAGGAACGCAGCCGACAATCCTAAAAACAAGATCGCAATGCTGAACGTGAGCGCTACTTCCTGATCGGACCATCCAAACAATTGTTTTAATGGATTGGTAAAATTGCTCCACGCATAAACAGACCCAATCGAAATATGAATGCCGACGGCCGATAGCGCAATGAGCCAACGGTTTTTCACAGACTCTCCTCCCCTTTCATCCGATTATGATCCGACTCTCATGCGTATACACGTTAAACGCTTGCCCGCGCAAAAAGCCAACCACTGTTATGCCGAGTTCATCCGCCAAATCTAAGGCCAGCGTCGTCGGCGCCGATTTCGAGAGCAGGACGCTCACTCCCATTTTCGCCGCCTTCAAAAGCACTTCCGACGAGACGCGGCCGCTGAATACAATCAGCTTGTCTTTCATCGCCACTTGATGGCGCAGGCAGTAGCCGTACAACTTATCAAGCGCGTTGTGACGCCCGATGTCAGAACGAATCACGACCATCCCATCCGGTGTGGCGAGCGCGGCGTTGTGAAGACCACCCGTCGCCGCAAAGTCCGTCGACTGCTCGTGCAGCGCTTCCATGAGGCGAATGCAGTCATCCGCCTTCACGGCGATGCCGCCGACGATCGTTTTCGCCGTCTTCATGTCATTGTAAAAATAAAATTGCCGGCTTTTTCCGCAGCACGAGCCGATGAACCGCTTGGCATAAAACTGTTTGGCCGGCAGTCCGCCTGCGGCGAGTTCGACATAAGCAAAGCCCCGCTCACCATCAATGGTCATCCCTTTGATGTCGCTGCACGTCCGAATGGCTCCTTCCGAAGCCAAAAATCCGATTACCAATTCATCTAGATGCGCCGGCGTGCAAACGATCGTCGCAAACTCCTCGCCATTGACCGTTATGGTCAACGGAAACTCGAGCGCGATCTCGTCCTCTTCCTCAACAAAGCGCCCGTTCCGGTATTTCGCAATCGGTCGCCGTTTCGCCGCAAACCCGCTCACCTTGCCATTCCCCCTTTCCATGCAAAATAAAACCGCCGCCTTCCGGACAAGAGGACAAACTCGCCCCTGTCAGCGAAAAGCGGCGGTAGTTTGCGCCCAGCACTTCTGCAGCGAAACCAACGCACATCCGTTTCCGAAACCTGCCTGCCAAGCGGCGAAACCGTTTAGCCGGCAAGGCTTCTACTATTTTCATCGTGCTAACTATTCATAAGCATACCACGAACAGTAACGAAAAACAATTGTTTCTGTTCACAAAATCGTCACAATTCAATCGGTTTTTCAAACACGAACACCGATACGGCCATATCTTCTTCCACTTTAATGTCGCTGAACAAATAAAGAAGCTTCGAACCGATGAGCTCTTCCATGCCGTCCGGCACATGTTGGGCGTACACATCTTGGATCATTTTCGTTCTCGCTGCATGCACCATGTCCCGCCCTTCCGGCGTGCGGGCGATAAATTTTTCCGTCGGCGTCAAATTGCCGTGCAAAATGGTGATCGCCAAATTGTCAACAAAATACGTTTTGATCCGCTCTGGCCCTTTCCCAAACAGCTGTTTGCGCACTTTGCGCACAATATCGTTGAAAGCGGCTTCTTTTTTGGACATTCTCATCCCTCCTTGCGGTCAGCAGAAAAACTTCCGGCCCATCCGTTGTGTTCTTCCTTTCGCCGTACTATAATAAACTATAGCAAATGTATACATAGTGGAAAAATAATAAGGCAAGAAGCGGCCTTGTTATTTTTCTACTAAATATAAAAAGTTTGGATTGGTTGTTTAGTATCGTTATGCTAAAGAACTACTCCACCCACGATGAAGCATTCGTCTCGTCGCTGGTGGAGTTTTTTATTTTAACAAAGGGGGAGCGATGATGGGAGCGCAAATGGTGACGGTAACCATCAACGGGCGTACCTACCACGCCAAGCCAGGGATGACCATTTTAGAAGTCGTCAATGAACACGGTCTTCCGCATCCGCAAGTTTGTTATACGCCGGAGCTTGGCGCCATTCAGACATGCGACACGTGCATCGCTGAAGTCAATGGAACGCTGCTTCGTGCCTGTGCGACACCGGTTGAGGACGGCATGGTCGTCGAACTCGGCTCGCCGCGGGCAAAGGCAGCGCAAAAAGAAGCGATGGACCGCCTGTTGGAAAATCATCTCTTGTACTGTACGGTGTGCGACAACAACAACGGCAACTGCAAGCTGCACAACACGGCGGAAATGATGCAAATTGAACATCAAACATATCCGTACCGGCCGAAAGTCGACCCGTCCGAGGTGGACATGTCGCATCCGTTCTACCGCTACGACCCGAATCAATGCATCGCCTGCGGGCAATGCGTCGAGGCCTGCCAAAACTTGCAAGTGAACGAAACGCTTTCGATCGATTGGGAAGCGGAACGGCCGCGCGTCGTTTGGGACGGTGGGGTGCCGATCAACGAATCGTCGTGCGTCAGCTGCGGGCATTGCGTCACCGTCTGTCCGTGCAACGCGTTAATGGAAAAATCGATGCTCGGCGAAGCCGGATTTATGACGGGGCTGGACAAAGACGTGCTCAATCCGATGATCGATTTCGTCAAAGAAGTGGAGCCGAATTACACCGCCATTTTCGCCGTTTCCGAAATTGAAGCCGCCATGCGCGAACAACGGATCAAAAAGACGAAAACGGTTTGCACGTTCTGCGGTGTCGGCTGTTCGTTTGAAGTGTGGACGAAAGGGCGGAAAATTTTAAAAATCCAGCCGGTTTCTGAAGCGCCGGTCAACGCCATTTCGACATGCGTCAAAGGGAAATTCGGCTGGGATTTCGTCAACAGCGAAGAGCGCCTGACGAAACCGCTCATTCGCAAAGGCGACGTATTCATCGAGTCGACATGGGACGAAGCACTCGACCTCGTTGCCGAAAAATTGGGCGCGATCAAGCGGCAATACGGCGGCAACGCCATCGGGTTTATTTCATCGTCAAAAATTTCCAACGAAGAAAACTATTTAATGCAAAAACTGGCACGCCAAGTATTTGAAACGAACAACGTCGACAACTGTTCACGCTACTGCCAGTCGCCGGCGACGGACGGCCTGTTCCGCACGGTCGGCATGGGCGGCGATTCCGGCACGATTCATGACATCGCTTCAGCCGGCCTTGTCATCATCATCGGCGCCAACCCAGCGGAAGGGCATCCGGTCATCGCCACCCGCGTCAAACGGGCGCATAAACTGTTTGGCCAAAAACTCATTGTTGCGGACTTGCGCCGAAATGAAATGGCCGAGCGGGCTGACCTGTTCATCCGCCCGAAACAAGGCACCGACCAAGTGTGGCTCATGGCGGTGACAAAATACATCATCGACCAAGGCTGGCACGATGAGGCATTCATTCGCGAGCGCGTCCATTTCTTTGAAGAGTTTAAACAATTGCTGGAAAAATATACGCTTGATTATGCCGAACAAGTCACCGGCGTCGCCAAAGCCGACCTCATCCGCATCGCCGAAATGATCCATGAGGCGGACGGCACGTGCGTCCTCTGGGGCATGGGGGTCACGCAAAACACGGGCGGCAGCGATACATCGGCGGCGATTTCCAACTTGCTTTTGGCAACCGGCAACTACGGCCGTCCGGGGGCGGGCGCGTTCCCATTGCGCGGCCATAACAACGTCCAAGGCGCCTGCGACATGGGTTCGCTTCCTGCCTGGCTGCCTGGCTACCAACATGTCACCGATGATGAGGCGCGAGCGAAGTTTGAAAAAGCGTACGGCGTCCGCATCGATGCGAAACCAGGCCTTGACAACATCCAAATGCTCGAAGCGGCCGAGCGCGGCGAGCTGAAAGCGATGTATATCATCGGCGAAGATATGGCGCTTGTCGACTGCAACGCCAACCATGTGCAAGAGACGTTGGCGAAGCTTGACTTTGTTGTCGTTCAAGACATTTTCTTGTCAAAAACAGCGCAATTTGCGGATGTCATCTTGCCAGCAGCGCCAAGTTTGGAAAAGGAAGGAACTTTCACGAATACCGAGCGCCGCATCCAACGGTTTTACCAAGCGCTGGAGCCTCTTGGCGACTCCAAGCCAGACTGGTGGATCATTCAAGAAATCGCGAAGCGGCTTGGCGCCGATTGGAATTACGCCGGTCCGAAAGAAATCATGGATGAAATCGCCAGCCTCGCTCCACTGTACTCACAAGCGCATTACGACCGGCTCGAGGGCTGGAACAGCCTTTGCTGGGGCAGCCACGACGGCGCTGATACGCCGCTGTTGTACAAAGAGCGGTTCAACTTCCCGGACGGCAAAGCCCGCTTTGCGTTAGCCGATTGGGTCGAACCGGTGCAATATCCAAAAGAGTACGATTTGCTTGTGAACAACGGCCGATTGCTCGAACATTTCCATGAAGGAAACTTGACGTACAAATCCAAAGGCATCGAGCATAAATTCCCAGAAGTGTTTGTCGAAGTATCCCCTGAACTCGCCAAAGAACGCGGCATTGAAGATGGGGCGCTCGTTCGGCTCATCTCGCCGTACGGCCGCGTCAAAGTGCGCGTGCTCGTCACCGATCGAGTCAGAGGCAATGAACTGTTCTTGCCGATGCACTCCACAGCCAATGAGAGCGCCATTAACATGCTGACCGGCCCGCAAACCGACCATCGCACGAACACGCCGGCTTACAAACAAGCCCGCGTGCGCATGGAAGTCATTGAACGGTCCGGCAAGACGCCGCTGCCGCGCACAAATCCGCGCTTTAAAAAGCGGCATCCGCAAAACGGCGTCGAGGTGGAGCGGAAGTGGCGGCGAAGCGACTACGTGCCGCTCACCGAGGAAAACAAGGGGGTGACGATCGGTGGCTAAGCCGATTACCACCATTCAAAAGCGCCAAATGACGGAGGAAGAAAAACGAACTGAAGCGCTGGCCAAGCTAAAAGCCGCTGTCGGCGACAGTGAAGAGGCGGTCCGCGAGCTCTTGGAGTTCATCGAGCAGCTCCATGAAAGCGGCCTGCTCGAAGCGGCCAACGCCTTGTTAAAAGCACGGGAAGACGTGGCGAAAATCGTCGTCGGCCAGCTCAACCAAAAACCGGTGACAACGATGATCAACCATGCGTTCGCCATAGCTGCCCTTGCTGCTTCACTTGATCCGGAGAAAACGGCGAAACTGCTTGAGCACATCGCCGCCGGCGCGCTGGAGGCGTACGAACAAAACTCCGCCGAAACAAAAAAAAATCGGGTTGTTTGATTTGCTTAAAGCGCTCAATGACCCGGACATCAACCGCGCGATCCGCTTTTTCCTGTCCGCTCTCAAAGCGATCGGCAAACGGTTCAGAAATGACGGCTAATCGATCGGCTGGCAGAGAAAAGGACAGTTGACCAATGAGCCGCCAAAAGAACGGATGGTGAACCGATCTTCCATCAAAATGGAATGCTCCCCACTTACACCTATATAGACGTTGAAGTGGGGAGCTTCTCGGTTCGAGATGATCAACAAAACGTCCCGCCTCATGCGGGGCGCTTTTCGTTTTTGGTTGAAGCGCTTCCCTTTTCGTCTGACGAACGGCTTGCTTCCTGTTTCTTTTTCTCACTCCACTGTCTATCAATCGTTTCCTTTTTTGAATCTTTGTGAAATTGGTCGTTCCGCCTCTCGCCAACGATTGTCGCCCTATGATACACTAGCCATAACCTTGTTTGTCTCTCGCCTCCTTTCGGCCAATGCCTCAAACGGTTATTGGCTGAACACAAGGTGGGGCATACTAATAGTTGCATGAAAAAGAAAGATGTGCTCCGGCCGAGAGACAACAGACAGTTTCCATCCGAACATGCAACGATGCTGCAAGAAGGAGGCGCCTTCACGTTGGATACAGGCACACATGTTTTGATGGGGGTGGCGCTCGGCAGTCTTGCTTCACTTGACCCTGCGATCGCCCACGATCCGCTCTTATCCCACGCTGTGTTGATCGGCGCGCTCGCTGGCTCGCAAGCGCCGGATATCGACACGATTTTCAAATTGCGCAACAACGCCCAATATATTCGCAACCATCGCGGCATCACCCATTCGATTCCCGCCGTCGTTCTTTGGCCGCTGCTCATCGTCAGCGTGATGGCCGCCATCTATCCGAAAACGGATTGGCTTCGCGTTTGGCTTTGGACGTTTGTTGCCGTCGCCTTGCACGTATTTGTTGACATTTTTAACTCTTACGGAACCCAGGCGTTGCGCCCGTTTACAAAAAAA
>NZ_ATCO01000129.1:0-35490 GCF_000422025.1 Geobacillus sp. WSUCF1
TCGTCTAGCGGCGGAGCTTGAGGTGATTCGGGAGCGCGGCGTTGCATCCAGCGTCGATGAGCGGGAAGTCGGCTCTGCAGCCGTTGCCGCGCCGATTTTCAATATTCGTGGGGAAGTTCGCGCCTGCTTGTCCATCTCCGGGCCGACGCATCGGTTTGCGCCGGATGTGCTTGGGAAGTTCGAAACGACCGTGAAAGAAGGAGCACAAGCGATTTCAGAAAAACTAGGTTATCGACCATAAGGGGGAGAGCATATGGCGATTTCAAAACGCGCCGTCCGTGTGCGCAATGTCTTGATCGGGGGAGACGAACCGTGCATTTGCGCCCCGGTCGTCGGAGCGGACGCGGAGCAAGTGTTAGAGGAAACAAGGCAAATCAGCGCGAAAAAGCCGCATCTCATTGAATGGAGGGCGGACTTTTTCGAGGCGATTCAGGACGAACAGCAAGTGGCGGCAACGGCGAGAAAGATGCGGGCGATTGCCGGAGACATCCCGATTTTGTTTACGGTTCGTTCCGAACTGGAGGGCGGCCGACCGATTTCCTTGACAGAAGAGGAAAAGCTTCGGTTGTTTGAAACTGTATGCCAAAGCGGCGCGATCGATTTGCTTGATTACGAGCTTGTCCATGAGCCGCATGTCCCCGCAGTCCGGGAGCTGACGCGCCGCTATGGGGTGCGCCTTGTGCTGTCCTATCATAATTTTACTGATACGCCCTCGAAGGAAGAGCTTGTTGCGAAAATGCGCCAAGCTGAGCAATGCGGCGCTGATATCGCGAAAGCGGCTGTGATGCCAAAATCGCGGGGGGATGTGCTCGTGCTGCTGCAGGCGACGGAAGAGGCGCGGCAAGAGGTGGAAATTCCGCTCATCACGATGTCGATGGGGGCATTGGGCGCCATCACCCGCCTGGCGGGCGGATTGTTCGGCTCTGCTGTCACCTTCGCAGTCGGGCGGCAAAGCTCGGCGCCCGGGCAAATTCCGATTGAAGACGTCCGGACCGCTTTGTCGGTCATCATGAAATACAGCCAATAATTGGACCTTTAGGGGGAGGAGAGCATCATGGGGCGTTTGCCGTTGGAAGGCGTCAAAGTGCTCGATGTGTCAACGATGATCGCGGCGCCGTTTGGAGCGGTTTTGCTCGGTGATTTTGGCGCCGATGTCATCAAGGTGGAATTGCCAGGGAAAGGGGATACGCTCCGCCATGTCGGGCCGTTCAAGGACGGTGAGCCGCTTCGCTGGCCCGGGCTGGCGCGCAATAAACGGTCGCTCACGTTGGATTTGCGCAAAGAAGAAGGAATGAACATTTTTAAAGAGCTCGTCCGCCACGTCGATATTGTCATTGAAAACTTCCGTCCCGGCACGCTCGAAAAATGGGGCGGCGGATATGAAGAACTGAAGCGGATCAATCCGAAGCTGGTGATGATTCGCGTCTCGGGCTACGGGCAAACGGGTCCGTTTCGCGAGAAAGCCGGATTCGGTACACCGGCAACGGCGTTCAGTGGGTTTACGTATTTGCAAGGGTATCCGGATCGTCCGCCGGTCAGCCCATCGTTTTCGTTGACGGATTACATTACCGGCATTTATGTGGCGTTTGCGGCGGTGACGGCCATTTACCACCGCGATGTCCATCCGAACGGCGAAGGGCAGATGGTCGATATCGGCCTTTACGAATCGGTGTTCCGCATGATGGAGTTTTTGGTGGCGGAATATGACCAATTGGGCAAAGTGCGCGAGCGGTCGCCGGGATTGTCCGGCCATTCGAGCCCGGCGGGCACGTTTATGACGAAAGACGGGCATTGGGTCGTGCTTGTCACCAGCACCGATTCCACATTCGAGCGGCTGGCGAAGGCGATGGGGCGGGAAGATCTGTTGACGGATGAGAAATTTTGCACAAACGAACGGCGGCTCGCCCATCATGAAGAGACAAACGGCATCGTCGCCGACTGGATCCGCACGAAGACGCGCGATGAATTGCTTCACATTTTGGATGAGCATGGCGTGCCGGTCAGCCCGATTTTGAGCATTAAAGATATTTTTGAGCATCCGCATTACCAAGCAAGGGAAAACATCATCGAAGTCGCCCATCCGCGCCTTGGCAAAATTAAAATGCCCGGCATTGTGCCGAAATTCGAAAAAACACCAGGCGCCATCCGCCGCACTGCTCCGGATTTAGGCGAGCATACCGAAGAGATTTTGCAAACGATGCTTGGCATGTCCAAGGAAGACATTGAGCGGCTGCGAGAAAACGAGATCATATGAATGAACGAACGGCTGCGGCTTTCCGCCTTCCCGGCTCCTTGCCTTGTGCGAGGCTGCCGGGTTTTTTGTTTCGAAGTTTGTTTTCGCGGCAGCCCACGCCTTGCATTGACACTGCTTGCCGCCAGCCTTTATACTTTTGATAGGTGAAAGCGACGGTAAAGCAGGTGATTCGAACGGTGTCAGATAAAAAGCGTTCCCGCGTAACGCTCGAGCAAGTCGCCAAGCACGCCGGCGTGTCGCGGGCGACCGCTTCGCTTGTCGTCCGCGGGAGTCCGAATATTTCGAAAGAAACGCGGGAAAAAGTGCTCCAAGCGATGAAAGAGCTTGACTACGTCTATGACCGCGTGGCGGCCAATTTGCGTTCGCAGCGTTCATCGACGGTCGGGCTGATCATTACGGAGCTTGACAACCCGTTTTTTTCCGAACTGCTTGTCGGCGTCCACGAGGCGCTCGATCAGGAAGGATATACGGTCATTTTAGGCACGACGTTTGACCGGCCAGAAAAACAAGATGCTTTGTTGGCGACGATGCTGGAGCATCGGGTGGGCGGTGTGATCATGAGCCCGGTTCCAGGATGTTCAACCGAGATGCTCGAGCGGCTTCGGCAATGGGACATCCCCGTCGTATTGTTCGCCCGCGAAGAGCTTCCGCCCGGGTTGTTTGATTATATTGGGATTGACAATGTGGCCGGCGGGCGGATGGCGGTCGAGCATTTGCTCGACCGCGGCCATCGGCGCATCGCCTTTATCGGCGGTTCCCCGCAGTCGTCCGTATGGAAGGCGCGCCGGGCAGGATACGGCGACGCCTTGCGCACAGCAGGCATTGAGGTGGATGACACGCTGCTTGTGCCATCGGCGACGACAAGGCAAGGCGGGCGAATGGCGGCCAAACGCGTGCTGCAGCAACCCAACCCGCCGACAGCGCTCTTTTGTTACAACGATGTCGTCGCGTTCGGCGCAATGCTTGGCTTAAAAGAGGAAGGGATCGTTCCGGGGCGCGACATTGCGGTCGTCGGTTTTGACAACATTCAAGAATCCGCGCTGTTTCAACCGCCGCTAACGACGGTGGCTGCATTCCCAGAAAAGATCGGTGCGTGCGCAGCGCGGCGATTGCACGAACGCATGAAAGGGGATGACGGCGAGCCGAAACGGACGATTTTGCATCCGGAGCTCGTTATCCGCCAGTCTTCCGGAAAGAGAGAGTAAAAAGAGGTGAAGCAACGTGGAGAGGCAAACCGCCATCCCGCTCCGCGAGCGAAATATCATTTTGATCGGCTTTATGGGAGCGGGGAAAACAACGATCGGGCAGCTTGTCGCGAAGAAGCTGTACCGCGACTTTATCGATGTCGATGCGGAAATCGAGCGGCGGCACGGGATGACGATTCCGGAGATGTTCGCGCAAAAAGGGGAAGCGTATTTTCGGCAGGTTGAGCGCGAGCTGATCGTTGATTTGTGCACGAATACAAGGTTGAAAATCCTTTCGCTCGGCGGCGGCGCGTATTTGCAGGAAGAGGTGCGGCGCGCCTGTTTGGCCCACGGCATCGTCTTTTTCCTTGACTTGTCGTGGGAGCATTGGAAGGAAGAGCGGCTGCCGCTCATTGTCGACAGCCGGCCGGTGTTGAAAAACAAAACGTTGGAAGAAGTGGAGCAGCTCTTTTTCCAGCGCCAATCGGCCTATGCGCTCCACCATTCCCGCGTCATTATCAATGAGCTCGAGGCTGAACAGGCGGCGGACCAAATTGTTCAGTCGATTAAATGGACGTGGGATGTGTACGAGCCGAACCGTTGAGAGGATTTAGCCAAGGTATATAAGGAAGATGGCAAGCTGCAGGACGCCGTTCAAACGGCGGAACAAAGCGGCGTCCGCTTGGCGGGAACGGTCGGGCGCGACTATCTTCAAGTATATCGCAATGGACGGTGGGAGCCGCTGCTTATTAAAGGCGTCAACCTCGGCATCAGCAAGCCCGGCGCGTTTCCGGGAGAGGCGAAGATTACGAAGGAAGAATATTTCCGCTGGCTGCAATACATCGGGGCGATGGGCGCAAACGCCATCCGCGTCTATACGATCCACCCGCCGGCGTTTTACGAAGCGCTTTACGAGTACAACCAAATAGCGAAGCAGCCGCTTTATTTGTTCCATGGCGTCTGGATCGATGAAGGGGCGATGCTGCGGACGAAGGATGTGTGGGCGCCCGAAGTGAACGAAGCGTTTCGCACCGACATTCGCCGCACGATTGACCTCGTTCATGGCAAGGCCCGCATTCCAAAACGGCCGGGTCATGCCGGCGGGGTGTACCGATACGACCTTTCCCCGTATGTTCTCGGCTGGATTTTCGGCGTCGAGTGGGATCCGGACGT
This sequence comes from Geobacillus sp. WSUCF1, assembly GCF_000422025.1. NCBI lineage: Bacteria > Bacillati > Bacillota > Bacilli > Caryophanales > Anoxybacillaceae > Geobacillus > Geobacillus sp. WSUCF1. The sequence goes on from NZ_ATCO01000129.1 coordinate 4,612, forward strand.
TGTGGCGGCGACGAACGAAAAACACCCGAAGCAGGGCGACTACCGCGGCAAATACGTGTACACGAAAGGAGCGAGCCCGTTTGAGGCATGGCTGGCCCGCGTGATCGACGAAGCGGTGGCGTATGAAACGGAGACATACGGCTGGCAGCGGCCGGTCAGTTTTACGAATTGGGTGACGACCGACCTCCTCCGCCATCCGGCCGAACCGTTTGTGAAAGAAGATTTTGTTTCCGTCAACCCCAATGTCATGTACGCCACTCACGAGCTGCAGGCCGGGTTGTTTGCATCATATCACATTTATCCGTATTATCCGGATTTTTTCAACCGTGAGGAAAAATACGTCAGCTATGTTGACCAACGCGGCGAGCGCAACAGCTATGCCGCCTACTTGCATGACATGAAGGCGGCGCACCGGATGCCGATTTTGGTCGCTGAATTTGGCGTTCCTTCTTCGCGCGGCATGGCGCATCGAAATGTGCACGGGAAAAATCAGGGGTTTTTGTCGGAACAGGAGCAAGGAACGATCGACCGGGAGCTGTTTGAGGACATCGTCCATGAGCGGATGGCGGGAGGGCTGTTGTTTTCCTGGCAGGATGAATGGTTCAAGCGGACGTGGAACACGATGGAGTACGACAGCCCGAACCGGCGGCCGTTTTGGCTGAACGCGCAGACGAACGAACAACATTTTGGGCTGCTTCGGTTTGAGCCAGGTCCAAGCGCGGCCGCGATGATTAAAGTTGACGGACGGAAAGACGATTGGACGTTCAATGGAATCCGGCCGGTTTGGACAGAGGGCAAGCGGGCGCTGTACGTCACAAGCGATGAAGGGTATTTGTATGTGCGGCTTGACAGCGGACGCATCACCGATCGGACGACGGTCTACATGGCGTTTGATACGATTCCGAATCAAGGGCAATCGCGTCTGCCCGGCCTGTCTGGCGTCCGGACAGCGGGAATCGACTTTGCCTTGGTCATTCATGGAAAACAGAGCGCCCGTCTGCTTGTCGACAGCTACTATGACACGTTTTACTTCCATTACGGAAAAGAGCTGCATATGATGCCGGCGGCGCCGTACGCCAATCGCAAAGATAACGGCGTCTACCACCCGATTCGCCTGACATTGAACAAAAAATTGGAAGAAGCCCGCGGCAAGGCCGTGCCGTTCGACTCATATGAAACCGGGGTGTTGCGGTTTGGCACGGCCAACCCCGACGATGCGGCGTACGATTCACTCGCGGATATCAGCGTCAGCCGCAATGGCGATATGTACGAAATCCGCCTGCCATGGGCGCTTTTGAACGTGACCGACCCGAGCCGGCGCGAGGTGATGGGCGACATGTGGTCGAAAGATGGCTTGAAGAGCCGGCGGATCGTCGCGGGCATCCGTCTCGGTGTGTACGTCGCGGGCGAGGGCAGTTCGTTTTCTTTCCCGGCGATGAACGGGAATGTGCTGCCGGCCGCGCGATTTTATGAGTACACGTGGCCGGTGTGGGAGGCGCCGCGCTATCATGAGCGGCTGAAGCGGTCGTATGAGGTGATGAAAGAGGTGTTTTCACGCGTGGGCATCGCAATACAGCAGGGGGCGGAATAAAAAGAAAAGCGCTTGCCTCCTCTCGACATCATGATCATTCATCAAAGCAAGCGCCTGTTCAAACAACAGAAGACAGAAGTCAAACCAACCGTCAAGCAGGAAAGCGCGGGCGGCCGGTTTGGCTTTTTTCGTTTTTTAAGAGATTTCGTTTTGTCCAGCCCGGGAACGGAGTTTTCGTTCATGTTGGAGGGTTTTGCGGGCGAGGAAGTCGACGGTTTCCTGTGTTTCCGACCATTCAAGGCGCCAATAGTTCATTTTCGTTTCCAAGCGCTCAAACCGAGCGTCGGTGCGTTTTTCCAGATCCAAGAGTTTTTGGTGCAACCGGTCTTCCGTTTCGCGAATTTTGGCATACAGCCGATTTTCTGTATCTTGGATCTCCGCGCGCAGTCGGTTTTCTGTGTCTTGGATTTCAGCGCGCAGTCGATCTTCCATTTCCTTCATTTGTTTCTGGATTTTTCCGGAATGCAAGTCGAGCGCCTTTAAAATTTGTTGCACCATGGTGGCTCCTTCCACACGATTCACCTCCCTTCGCCTTTTATCATAGCACACGTCTGCGGCCAGCGAAATGAAAACCTTGTCCATTCGCTCGATTTTTTCACCAAACTTTCACCAACACGGGGTAACGTAACGGCAGGAGACGAAGAACGTGACGGAAAGGGAGAGTCGATGAAGAACATAAAATGGAAATGGGATGGATGGATTACGGCGATCATGGCATGGTCAGCTTTTTTGCACTTCTATCAAATGGGAAACAGCGGTTCCAATGTGTATTATACGGCGGCGGCGAAAAGCATGGCTGCAAGTTGGAAGGCGTTTTTCTTCGCCGCGCTTGATCCAGAGGGATTCATTACCGTTGATAAGCCTCCGGCCGCGCTTTGGCTGCAGGCGTTGAGCGTGAAAGTGTTCGGAGTGAGCGATTTTAGCGTGCTTCTTCCGGAAGCGTTGGCGGGGGTTGCCTCGACGTGGATGATGTACGTCATCGTCAAGCCGTGGGCGGGTCGGATAGCGGCGCGCTGGGCAAGCTTCATTTTTTCCTGCACCCCGGTGTTTGTGGCCGTGCGCGTACGAACAACATTGACGCCGTATTGGTGTTTACGCTGCTTGTCGCGGTTTGGATGTTGATGAAAGCCGTCATGACCAAGCGGCTCGCATGGCTGATCGGCAGCTTTGCGGTCGTTGGGGTGGGGTTTAATATGAAAATGCTGCAGGCGTACATGGTGCTGCCGGCGTTTTACTTGTTCTATTGGTTGGCGGCGAAAACATCGTGGAAAAAACGGACGGGCCATTTGGCGATGGCCACGGTCGTGCTGCTTGCCGTTTCCCTTTCGTATGCGGGAGCTGTCGCTTTGATTCCGGCCGATAAACGTCCGTACATTGGCGGCAGCAAAACCAATTCGGTGTTGGAGCTGGCCCTAGGCTACAACGGCATTGAACGGCTGACGGGGGAGGCCGGGCCGGGCGGCAGAATGGGGACGGATTTTAATGGGAGAGAGAGGTTGACAGAAACGAGCGGCATCACTGCACCGTCAAACGATGGAGACAATGGCGCATTTCCTTCAGAAGGAGCACCGCCTTCGATGTCCGGAGCGCCAGGAGCCCCTCCTTCTGCTCCAGGAGGCGGCATGGGCGGAATCGGCCGCGGCGAGATTGGCGATCCCGGCGTTTTTCGGCTGTTCCAGCTTCCTTTAGCCGGACAAGCGAGTTGGCTGCTGCCGTTTGTTATGGTGGTAGCTGTCGGATGGATGGCTGATGTATGGCGCCGCCGCCAAATAACGTTGTTTCATCGTTTCTTGCTCTTTTGGCTTGCTTGGCTTGGACCGATGATGGTGTTTTTCAGCATCGCCGGGTTTTACCATCGTTACTATTTAAGTATGCTGGCTCCGGCGATTGCAGTGTTGGTGGGAGCCGGAGGAAAGATGCTCGCTTCGTTTGGAACCGGTGAACGTCGAATGTCATGGCTGTTTCCGACGGCTCTTTTGGCCACTTATGCGTTTGATATATGGATTGCTTGGCAATACAACCACTCATTGTCGGCCGTGTGGCCGATGGCAGTTGGATTTTACGGACTGGCGATCGTTTGCCTCTGGTTGGCGATGGAAGGGCGCGAGCGCTGGCAGCGAATCGTCTATGCGGCCGCGCTGTTTGGTTTGCTTGTGCTGCCGGCGTATTGGTCGCTCACACCTGTGTTGTACGGAACAAACAGCACGATCCCATATGCAGGGCCCGATTTACGCCGGGAAGGAGGCGCCATGCTGACTGCAGCGATGCCGGCGGGGCAGGACGGGCGCTGGCGGCAAGGGCAAAGGGATGTGCATTCGGATGAAGGGACTGAGCTTGGAGGCCGCCATTCATTGGCCGCTTTAGTGGCTTATTTAGAGCAACACGCTGGAAAAACCAAATACTTGGCCGCGACCATTCGAGCAACCGAAGCGGCGGAGATGATGCTTCATACCGACCGCGCGGTGATGGCGATGGGTGGATTTGGGGGAACCGATCCAGTGTTGACCCCCGCGAAGTTGGAGAAGATGGTCCAAAACGGCGAGGTGAAGTATTTCCTTCTCTCCGGAGAGGGACGGGGCGACAATGAGCTGGTGCAATGGATCAAAACGCATTGCCAAGAAGTGCCGTCGTCACAATGGGGCGGTGGGCAAAGCGAGACCTTTGGCGGCATGGGCCGCGGAGGAATGACGCTGTACGTGTACAACGGCTAGCATCTGGTGCTCGAGTATGTTGGCGAATACTTCGATAACGTTTTTCCACTTGCAACGGAAGCGCCGTGCGGTTTTTCGCGAAATCATGGGACGTCGCACGCGAAAAGCTGCGCTTTGAGCACGATGGTGCAAAACGATGCGGTTTGCATCGCTCTCTTTTTTCGGGTGTGAGGATAGAGGCGTGTGTGAGCTGTCTTTTCGCAGAAAAAGGCAAGAAGCGAACGAAGGAGGGGACATGAATGGCGACCTATTCTGTCATTATCCCTGTATATAATGAGGCGCTGGTCATCCGCGAGACGTACCGGCGGTTGAAAACTGTCATGGAGCAAACGGACGAACCGTATGAATTGTTGTTCATTAACGACGGCAGCACGGATGAGACGCTGGAGATCTTGAGGGAATTGGCCGTGAAGGATGACACCGTGAAGTACATTGACTTTTCCCGCAATTTTGGCCACCAAATCGCCATTACCGCAGGGATGGACTATGCCTCGGGCCAAGCGATCATCGTCATTGACGCTGATTTGCAAGACCCCCCCGAGCTTATTTTAGAGATGATCGAACGCTGGAAGGAAGGGTATGAAGTGGTGTATGCCCGGCGCGTCAAGCGGAAGGGCGAGACGGTGTTCAAAAGATGGACGGCTTACGTGTTTTATCGCTTGCTGCGAGCGGCGACTGAAATCGACATTCCGGTCGATACAGGCGATTTTCGCCTTATTGACCGGAAAGTGTGCGATCAGTTACGCTATATGAGAGAGCGAAGCCGGTTTGTTCGGGGGCTGGTAAGTTGGGTCGGCTTCCGGCAGACGGCGGTTGAATACGAGCGGGAGCCGCGTTTCGCCGGCGAGACGAAATACCCGCTCAAAAAGATGATCCGTTTTTCGCTTGATGGCATTACCTCGTTTTCATACAAGCCGTTGAAGCTAGCGAGTTGGCTTGGGTTCTTGATGTCGGCGGCCAGTGTGGTGGGGATGTTCGTTGTCCTTTACCTTAAATGGTTTGCCCATTCAACGGTCGCCGGCTGGGCGTCGTTGTCGATGGTCATGCTGCTTGGCAACGGGGTGACACTGCTCATGCTCGGCGCGATTGGCGAATATATCGGCCGGATTTACGATGAAGTGAAAGAGCGTCCGCTCTATATTGTCAACGAAACGTGGGGAGTCGGAACGAAACATGAACGAAAGCCTTCATATATTCCGTAAAGAAAAACAAGCCGTATGGCGGTTTGGCCTCGTTGGGGTGAGCAATACCGCGGTGGACTTCGCCGTCTTTTTTTTGTTGACTGCTGCAGGCGCTAAGGCGGCGGTTGCCCAAGCCGTTGCCTACGGCGCCGGGATGGCGAACAGCTACATTTGGAATCGGCGTTGGACGTTTCAAGTGAGACGAAAGGCCAATATGAAGGAAGTTTTGCGCTTTCTTGCCGTCAACGGGCTGTCGTTCGGCGCATCGCTTGCCGTTTTGCTGGCCGCGGAACGGCTCGCGCCGCTCTGGCTGGCGAAACTGGCGGCGACGATCGCCGGGATGGCGGTGAACTTTATCGGCAGCCGTTATTGGGTTTTTGTGGAGACGGGAAAATAAGAAAACGATCCGGAAGCCATGCGTTGGGTCCGGATCGTTTTATGCTTTAGAAGGCTGGTGATTTACGGGAGTAGGTCGCTTCCTAGCATCATTTTTCAAATAGAAAACCCCTGTGGCATCGGTACCGCTTTTCACACGTTCCCCCATCGATCAAGGGAAACAGCTGTTTTTTTACCAGCCTTTTAGAGCACTGGTGAAAAACGACCGATTTCGCTGAACCCGTTGCTTTCAGTATGAAAGAGAAGCGCTGATTTTGCCAGCCTTTTCGAAACTTGGTGAAAAAAGAAGCCGTCTTCGTTGCAGCCATCGTTATGACTCCCGAATTTGCCCCGTCCCGTACACGAGCGATTTCGTTGTCGTGATGGCGACAAGCCCCATCGGACCGCGGGCGTGCAGCTTTTGCGTGCTGATGCCGATTTCCGCTCCGTAGCCGAACTGTTCGCCGTCCGTGAAGCGGGTGGAGGCGTTATGGTACAAGACCGCCGCGTCGACCGCTTGGAAAAAGCGGCGGACGTTCGCTTCGTTTTCGGTGATGATCGCTTCCGAGTGCTTCGTCCCGTAGCGGCGGATATGGGCAATCGCCTCATCGACATCGGCGACGAGCTTAACCGCTAAAATCGGCGCCAAATATTCCGCATGCCAGTCGTCTTCCGTCGCCGGTTTGATGAACGGGTGCGATGACGCGAGGCGGTCGTCGCCGCGCAGCTCGACACCGCGGGCGTGCAGCGCCTCAAGCAAGTCGTCGGCATATGGCCAACGCTCATGGATGAGCACCGTTTCGATGGCGTTGCAGACGGACGGACGCTGCAATTTGGCGTTCAGGACGATGTTGATCGCCATTTGCCGCTCGGCTGATTCGTCGATGAACATATGACAGTTGCCGACGCCGGTTTCAAGCACGGGCACGGTGGCGTTTTCGACGACCGAGCGGATGAGCCCGGCGCCGCCGCGCGGATGAGCACATCCAAATAGTCATTGAGGCGGAACATCTGTTGTGCCGTTTCCCGGCGCGTGTCTTCGAGCAGTTCAATGGCCGCATCGGGCACGGCGGTGGTGCGGAGCGCCCCTTTCATGACGGAAACAAGCGCTTTGTTCGAATGAAGCGCTGACGAGCTGCCGCGAAGCAGGACGGCGTTTCCGGTTTTCAGGCAAAGGCTGGCGGCATCGACCGTGACGTTCGGCCGCGCTTCATACACCATGCCGATGACGCCAAGCGGCACGCGCACCGTTTGGATGCGAAGCCCGTTCGGCCGCGTCCATTCCTCGACGATTTCTCCGACCGGGTCGGGAAGGGAAGCGACTTGGCGGACGCCGCCGATGATTTGGTCCAGGCGTTCATTGGTGAGTTGGAGCCGGTCAAGCAAAGCCGGTGACAGCCCTTGCTCGCGGCCTTGGGCCATATCTTTTTCGTTTTCTTGCAAAATGAAGGCGCGTTCGCGGTCAAGCGCTTGGGCGATTTGTTCCAATGCGGCGTTTTTTTCCTCTGTTGACAGCATAGCCAGCGTCTGCGACGCGGCTTTCAGACGCTCGGCTTTTTCAAGCAGTTCGGTCATTTGAATACACTCTCCTTTCGCAACGTGACCCAATTGTCGCGGTGAATGACTTCCGGGCGGTGCAAGTACGAGTATTGCCGCGCTTCCTCGCTCGGAAGTCCTTTTACTTTTTCTAAATCGGCGGCGGCATAATACACTTGGCCGCGGCCGATCGTGATCCCTTTCTCATTGACAACATCGACGACATCCATCGCATGAAAGTCGCCGGAAACGGCCGTGACGCCGGCGGGAAGCAAGCTTTTGCCGCGCGCAAGGAGCGCTTCCTCCGCGCCGCTGTCGACGGTGATCGTGCCGGCGACAGGCGCGTGATACGCGATCCATTGCTTGTGCATTTGCATTTGCTTCGGAAATGGGGCGCCGATGTACGTCCCATCACCTTTTCCGGCTAAAATATCGGCGAGTGCTTCTTTGCCTCGCCCGGTGCCGATAAAGACGCTGACGCCGAAGGACAACGCTTTTTGAGCGGCGAGAAGCTTTGAGCGCATGCCGCCGGTGCCGACTGCCGAGCCGCTGCCGCCGGCCGCTTCGATCATTTCGTCGGTAATGTGCGGCAAAAAGGCGTATTTTTTCGCCTGTGGATTCGTTTTCGGGTTGGCGTCATACAGCCCGTTAATATCGGTGAGCAAAACGAGCGCATCGGCGTGCAAAAAGCCGGCGACAAGCGCCGACAGCATATCGTTGTCGCCAAACGTCAATTCTTCAACGGAAACGGAGTCGTTTTCATTGATGATCGGGATCGCCCCGTGTTCGAGCAGCGTCGTCATCGTGGCGAACAAGTTGCGAAACCGTTCGCGGCTGTAAAAGTCGCTGCGCGTCAACAACAATTGGGCGGCCGTGAAGCCAAAGCGGGCGAACGCCGAGCTGTACGCCTGCATAAGCAAGCTTTGCCCGACGGCAGCCGCGGCCTGTTTGCCGGCGATCGTCGTCGGCCGCGCCGGGTAGCCGAGCGGCCCGAACCCGGCGGCGACAGCGCCGGACGTGATGAGAATGACGTCATGGCCGAGCTGTTTCAGATAGGCGATGGCTTCAACATGGCCGTGCAGCTTGTCGCGGCAAAGGCCACCTTTCGGATCGGTGAGCGAGCTGCTGCCGATTTTGACCACCACGCGCTGCCGTTTCATCGCGTTCCTCCCTCCTTTGCGTGTTGAATGGCATGAGTTGGATTGCCTAGCCGTCCTGCGAAGCGGCCGGCCAATAAAAAACGCTTTTCCTCCTTTCGCAAAAGGACGGAAAAGCGTTCCGCGGTACCACCTTTTTTGGCGCCTAAAGCGCCCCCTCGAGCCTGTAACGCAGGCGTGCGGCTTATGTTTGCATAAGCGGCCGTCTAGGGCAGGTTCAACCGGCTTCCCGCGAGGAACCTTCCAGCCTATGGGTTCCACTCTCTGGCGCGTTCCCTCGGTTTACTAGTCCCGTGCCGTTCCTGTTGTTTTCTTGTCAAGGAGTGCAATTTGTAAGAAATTATGACGCCAAATGCTCCGGTTGTCAAGAGGAAAGGCTGATTTTTCTGACTTGTTTTTTCGAAGCGGATTTTGAAAACGCATTCATAATAAAGGTAATTGTCTTTCTATTAGAAAAAGTGGTACAATACTAGCAATCAATCAAACCGCATGATGGAGGGACCGATGATGAAAAAACGGCGCAGCGACATGATCAAAAAAGGATTTGACCGTGCTCCGCACCGAAGCCTATTGCGAGCGGCGGGCGTAAAAGAAGAAGACTTTGATAAACCGTTTATTGCGGTGGTGAATTCATACATCGACATTATTCCGGGGCACGTTCACTTGCAAGAGTTTGGGAGAATCGTGAAAGAAGCGATTCGCGAAGCGGGCGGCGTGCCGTTTGAAATGAACACGATCGGCGTTGACGACGGTATTGCGATGGGCCATATCGGGATGCGCTATTCGCTGCCGAGCCGGGAAATCATCGCCGATTCGATCGAAACGGTTATCTCGGCGCATTGGTTTGACGGCATGGTGTGCATTCCGAACTGCGACAAAATTACGCCGGGAATGATGATGGCGGCGATGCGTCTTAACATTCCGACGATTTTCGTCAGCGGGGGACCGATGAAAGCCGGCGTGACGAAGGATGGGCGGAAAATTTCACTGTCATCTGTATTTGAAGGCGTCGGGGCGTATTTAGGGGGAACGCTCGATGAGAAAGGGCTTGAAGAACTCGAACGGTACGGCTGTCCGACGTGCGGATCGTGCTCGGGCATGTTTACGGCCAACTCGATGAACTGTCTCGCTGAAGCGCTCGGGCTTGCACTGCCGGGCAACGGCACGATTTTGGCGGTCGACCCAGCGCGCAAAGAGCTTGTCCGCCAGTCGGCGAAACAGCTCATGTATTTGATCGAGCATGACATTAAACCGCGCGACATCGTCACCGAAAAAGCGATCGACAATGCGTTTGCCCTCGACATGGCGCTTGGCGGCTCGACGAATACGGTGCTGCATACGCTGGCGATCGCCAACGAAGCCGGCATCGAGTACTCGCTTGAGCGCATCAACGAAGTGGCGGCGCGCGTGCCGCATTTGGCCAAACTCGCCCCGGCGTCGGACATCCATTACATCGAAGACTTGCATGAAGCGGGCGGCGTTTCGGCCGTGTTGAACGAGCTGGCGAAAAAAGAAGGCACGCTTCATTTAGATACGCTCACCGTCACGGGCAAAACGCTCGGGGAAAACATCGCCGGCTGCGAAGTGAAAAACTATGACGTCATCCGGCCGATTGACAACCCGTATTCGGAAACGGGCGGGCTCGCCATTTTGTTTGGCAACCTGGCGCCGGACGGCGCCGTCATTAAAACCGGGGCGGTGCAAGGCGGCATCACGCGCCATGAAGGGCCCGCGATCGTCTTCGACTCCCAAGAGGAAGCGCTCGAGGGCATTGCCAGCGGGAAAATCAAGCCGGGACATGTTGTCGTCATCCGCTACGAAGGGCCAAAAGGCGGCCCAGGGATGCCGGAAATGCTGGCGCCGACGTCGCAAATCGTCGGCATGGGGCTCGGCACCAAAGTGGCGCTTGTCACTGACGGCCGCTTCTCCGGCGCCTCGCGCGGCCTATCCGTCGGCCACGTTTCACCGGAAGCGGCCGAAGGCGGGCCGATCGCGTTCATCCAAGACGGCGACATCATCGAGATTGACACGGTGAAACGGACGATCAACGTCAAGCTGTCCGATGAAGAGCTCGAACGGCGGAAGGCGAACTGGAAAGGCTTTGAACCGAAAGTGAAAACCGGCTATCTCGCCCGCTACTCGAAACACGTCACCTCGGCGAGCACGGGGGGGATTATGAAAATTTAGGCGAAATAGGATCAAGGAAGGCGGCGCTCCATCAGCATGAGCGCCGCCTTCCTTTTTCATGTTCAAACCCTTAATAAAAGCCCAAGTCGCCATCCCTCTTCTTCATGCTTTTGCCTGTTTGGCGCCTTAAAAAAGTATTGACATTTTAAAATATTTCACCTATTTTAAAATTAAATATGATAATTTAAATATATAACGTTTATATAACGTTATATATTTAACATTTTTGAAAGCGCTTTAAGATAGGGGGCGGAAACGATGATTTTGCATGATATCGAAACGGCTGCGCGCAGCGAGCTTGAGGCTCTCCAGCTTGAGCGGCTGCGGGCGGACGACGGCGCGCATGTCGCGGGTCAAAGGGCGGGTTGACGACATGATCATCATCCGCGGCGTCAATGTGTTTCCATCGGAAATTGAGCACCATCTGCTTCGCGTCTCGGAACTGGCTCCGCACTATCAGCTGCATCGTCTCCGCCACGGTCATTTGGAAGCGCTCGAGTTGCATGCGGAAGTGACCGATCGTTTTTACAGCGAGGTCGGCGGAGATTTGCAAAGCGAGCAGGCTGCTCTGCTTGCCCAGCGCATTCAGTCATTGTTGAAAACGCACTGTCTCATTTCGATTGACGTCCGTCTCCATTCGCCGAAAACGCTCCCGCGCTCAGAAGGGAAAGCGGTCCGCATCGTTGACCGCCGCCATCTTGAAGCGCCGCAATCCATCTGACTAGAGAAAGAAAAAAACGATTGCAAAATATATAACATTAAAATATAATAACGTTAAACAAACGTTATATATTTTAAACGAGAGGTGGATGGGGGATGGCGGCTATGATGACGTTCACCCGCCTGTCAGATGAGGAGAAATACGAACGGTTTATGCAGCGCATCGAGGCGGGAGAGAAGATCGAAGCCGATGACTGGATGCCTGACGAATATCGGACGGCGCTCATCAAGCTCATTGCCATGCATGCGGTGAGCGAAATTATGGGAGCGCTTCCGGAAAAAGAATGGGTGCCGAAAGCGCCGTCGCTGCGCCGCAAGCTCGGCATTATGGCGAAAGTGCAGGATGAAATGGGGCACGGCCAGTTGCTGCTGCGGGTGGCGGAAGATTTGATGGCGCCGCTTGGCAAAACGCGGGAAGATATTCTCGAAGATTTATTGAACGAACGGTTGAAGTTTCACAATGTCTTTCATATGGCGGCGCGACATGGGCGGATGCCGGGTTGATCGGCTGGCTCGTCGACGGAGCAGCGATTATGACGCAGACGAACATGCTCGATGCCTCGTACGGACCGTATGCGCGGGCGCTGAAGCGCATTTGCGCCGAGGAGGTGTTTCACGCCCAGCACGGCGAGTCGATTATTTTGGCGCTCGCCGAAGGGACGAAGGAGCAAAAAGAGATGCTCCAAGAGGCGCTCAACCGTTGGTGGGAGGCGCTGCTTATGTTTTTCGGTCCGCCGACGGCCGATACGACAGGAACCTCGAAGCAAGACATCACGATCAAATACCGCATCCGCACGAAAACGAACGAGCAGCTGCGTCAAGACTTTTTCACGAAATACGTGCCGCGCATTTGGGCGCTCGGACTGAAGATTCCTGATGAGACCATGCATTTTGACAAAGAGAAGGGCCAATGGATTTACCGGCAGCCGGATTGGGAGCGGTTTAAAGAAATCATCCGCAACAACGGACCGAAGTCGCAGGAGCGGCTTGAGCTTCGGCGGACGGCGTACAAGCAAAACGCGTGGGTGCGTGAGGCGCTTGGCGCGGTCCGGACGGCTGGATGAGGAGGGATGGCCATGGCGGGAAAAGAACAAGGATTTTATCAAGTGTTTGAAGTGTTCAGCCGCAAAGCGCCGGATGCACCGATGCAGCATCAATTCAGTTTGCTTGCCCCTAATGAGGAGATCGCGCTCGTGATGGCGCAGGAGAACTTTATGCGCCGCGAGCCGGTTTCCGACCTTTGGGTTGTGAGGCGGGATTATATCCGGCGGATCAACGAAGAGGAAAAAGCGGCGCTCAAACGGCTTGACAACAAAGATTATCGTCTGACGCGGGGATATGGGGATGTGAAGAAACGATGGCGCAAATATGAACAAGAGGCATTTGATGAGAAGGAAATTTTGTCATGGAAAGGCGAGATTCAGCGATGAGCAAAACACAAGTCCATTTTCATCCCGATGGTCAGGAAGCGCTTGTCGAGCTGTTGTTTCAGCTTGCCGATGATGATTTTTTGCTGGCCTACCGCGGCTCGGAATGGCTTGGGTTGGCGCCGCATATCGAGGAGGACATCGCGTTTTCTTCTATCAGCCAGGACACGATGGGGCATGCGGCCATGTATTATCAGCTACTTGAAGATCTTGGCTGTGGATCAGCCGACGAACTGGCGCACGCCCGCCCGGCTGCGGCCCGGCGCAACGCGGTGCTGCTCGAACGGGTAAACGGCCCGGGGCATTATTTGCGCGAGCCTCGCTATGACTGGGCATTCACCGTTGTTCGCCAGTACTTTTATACACAGGCGAAGCGCATCCGTCTTGAATCATTGACAAAAAGTGTGTATACGCCGTTGGCCGAGGTGGCGGCGAAAATTCAAGTGGAGCTGCACTACCATTTGCTTCATTGGCATACGTGGTTTGTCCAGCTGACGAATGCCCCGGGTGAAGCGCGGACGCGAATGACGAAAGCCATCCAAGACGTGGCGGCGGATTTTGCCGGCGTGTTGACGCTTGGGGCGAAGGGAGCGGACATGGTGCGATGGGGATTGATTGACGACGAAAAGGTGCTGACAGAACGGACGATTGCCGCGCTGGCGCCAGCGTTTGCCGAAGTGGGGCTTGATTGGCCGATGCCGTTTGGCATGAAACATGGCAACGGCCGCAACGGCGAACATACGCCGGATTTGGACGAAGCGCTGGCGACGTTGTCAGAAGTATACCGCGCCGTCCCGCATGCGGTCTGGTGATGCCGGCGCCGCTGTTTGCCAACGTGCAGCGTTGGGCATGATGCCTCTTTGTGCCGGCGAGGTGTTTGTTGAAGAAGCAAAACGATGCAACATTGGCGGCGCCAGGCAGCCAAAGCGGGAAAACGGCGGCGGATTGGGAAATGCGAGGGAGAATCATGACAAAGGAAGAAGTTTGGAAAACGTTGGAGTTGGTGAAAGACCCGGAAATCCATTCCGTTAGCATCGTCGATCTCGGGATGGTGGAACGGGTTGACGTTCATGACGGAGCGGTCTCGATCTCTTTGCTGCCGACGTTTCTCGGGTGTCCGGCGCTTGACATCATCCGCGCCAAGGTGGAGGAAGCGGTGAAGCAGGCAGGGGCTTTGGCGGTGACGGTGGAGTTTCTCCGCCATCCGCCGTGGACGTCCGATCGGATCAGCGAAGCCGGACGGGAGCGGCTAAAGCAGTTCGGCATCGCCCCGCCGCCTCGGCAAATGCCGTCAGGGGCATGGCAAGTCGAGTGCCCGTATTGCGGGGCGGAGCGGACCGTGATGGAGAACTTGTTCGGTCCGACCGCCTGCCGCAGCCTTTTCTACTGCAAACAATGCAAAAATCCGTTTGAAGCGATGAAGCCTGTATTGGTTTCACGATAAGAAAAGGGAGAGGAGATGTTCGCCATGTTTAAAATGATCGCTTTGTACAAACAGCCGAAAGATAAGGAGCAATTCGACGCTCATTATTACGGAACGCATGTGCCGCTGACGGAAAAAATTCCGGGCCTGCGCAAAATCACAGTGACGAAAATTACCGGCACGCCGATGGGGACGGAAAGAGAGTATTATTTGTTGTGTGAAATGTATTACGACAGCCAAGAGGCGTTTCAAGAAGCGATGAAAACGAAAGAAGCGAAAGCATCGGCCAAAGATGTCGTGTCGTTTGCCGGCGATCTCGTCACCTTTATGGTCGGTGAGGAAGTAGAGCATGAGTGAATGGAATTCCATTGCGGTGCGGCAAGAAGGAGCGGTCGGGATCATCGAACTCGCCCGTCCGCATGTGTTGAACGCGTTGAGCCGTCAAATGGTGGCGGAAATCGTGGCGGCGGTGGAAGCGTTTGACCGGGATGAAACAGTGCGCGTCATCGTGCTGACCGGGCGCGGGCGGGCGTTTGCGGCAGGGGCGGACATTCAAGAGATGGCGGATGATGACCCGATTCGCCTTGAGTGGCTGAACCAGTTTGCCGATTGGGATCGCCTGTCCATCGTGAAAACGCCGATGATCGCCGCGGTGAACGGGTTGGCGCTCGGGGGCGGTTTTGAGCTGGCGCTTTCGTGCGACTTGATTGTCGCGTCGTCGGCGGCCGAATTTGGCTTTCCAGAAGTGAACCTTGGCGTCATGCCAGGTGCGGGAGGCACGCAGCGATTAACGAAACTCATTGGACCGAAGCGGGCGCTTGAGTGGCTATGGACCGGGGAGCGCTTGCCGGCGGAGGAGGCGCACAAACTGGGCATCGTGACGCGCGTCGTCAGCCCGGAGCTGCTAATGGAAGAAACGATGCGGTTGGCCGGGCGGCTCGCCCAACAGCCGCCGTTGGCTCTTCGGCTGATCAAAGAGGCGGTGCAAAAAGCGGTCGACTATCCGCTCTATGAAGGCATGCAATTTGAGCGAAAAAACTTTTACCTATTGTTCGCCTCGGAAGACCAAAAAGAAGGGATGGCGGCCTTCCTCGAAAAACGGAAGCCGCGCTTCCAAGGAAAATAAGGGGGGCGCTTTATGTACGAAACGATCCGGTATGAAGTAAAGGGGCAAGTGGCCTGGCTGACGCTCAACCGTCCGGATCAGCTCAATGCGTTTACGGAGCAGATGAATGCGGAAGTGACGAAAGCGCTCAAACAAGCAGGGGCGGATCCAAACGTCCGCTGCATGGTGATCACAGGCGCAGGGCGGGCGTTTTGCGCCGGGGAAGATTTAAGCGGCGTGACGGAAGAAATGAACCACGGCGACGTGTTGCGCACCCGGTACGCGCCGATGATGAAAGCGCTTCACCGCTTTGAAAAGCCGGTTGTCGCGGCGGTGAACGGGGCGGCGGCCGGCGCGGGCATGAGCTTGGCGCTGGCGTGTGATTTCCGGCTTCTTTCGGAAAAAGCGAGTTTCGCTCCTGCGTTTATTCACGTCGGTCTTGTGCCGGATGCGGGCCATCTGTACTATTTGCCGCGCCTCGTCGGACGGGCGAAGGCGCTTGAGCTGGCGGTGCTCGGGGATAAAATCTCCGCTGAACAGGCCGCCTCGCTCGGGCTGGCGACCAAGGTCATTCCTCTCTCCGAGTGGGAGGAGGGAGTCAAGCAGTTTGCCGAGCGGCTCGCTGCCATGCCAACGAAGGCGATTGGACTCATCAAACGGCTGCTTCGCGAAGGCGAAGAAACGACGTTTGACCGCTACTTGGAACGGGAAGCGGAATGCCAACGCATTGCCGGCATGACGGCAGATCACCGCGAAGGCGTCAAGGCGTTCTTTGAAAAACGAAAACCATTATTCCGAGGAAACTAAGCAAGGGGGATGAAACGATGGCGACTGTGAAACAAAAGAAAATGGAACCGATGCCGACCAAACGCGATTTCTATCATTTGATTGTGAACGGGGAGCGGGTGGAAAGCGCTTCGGGAGAGACGTTTGAAGTGATCAATCCGGCCACTGGCGAACCGGTCGCCCGCGTCGCCAAAGGGACGCGCGAGGACGCCGAACGGGCGGTGCAGGCGGCGCGGCGGGCGTTTGATCATGGGAAATGGCGCCATTTCCCAGTGCAAAAACGCGCCCGCATCTTGTACCAAATTGCATCCATCATGCGCGAACGTTTCAATGAATTGGTGGAATTGGAAATTTTGAATACCGGAAAAGCACTGTCAGCAGCTCAAGGACAAGTAATGCAAGCCATTGAAGACTTTGAGTTTTTTGCCGGAGCGATCATTGGCCACCGCGGGGCGGTCAACCCGATGCCAGGGGCGTTTCACAACTATACGGAAAAAGAGCCGGTTGGCGTGTGCGCCCAAATCATTCCGTGGAACTACCCGCTCATGATGGCGGCTTGGAAAATCGCGCCTGCTCTTGCCGCAGGATGTTCGGTTGTCGTCAAACCGGCGTCGCTGACGCCGCTCACCTGCCTGGTGCTGGCGGAAATTTGCCACGAGGCCGGGGTGCCGGAAGGGGTCGTCAATGTGGTGACCGGCGCCGGGGCGGAAGTCGGCGACTATTTGGTGGAGCATCCGCTCGTCGACAAAGTCGCGTTTACCGGATCGACGCCGGTCGGGAAGGAAATTATGGAGAAAGCGTCGAAAACATTAAAACGGGTGACGCTCGAGCTGGGCGGCAAATCGCCGAGCCTTGTATTTGCGGACGCCGATTTGGAAGCGGCTGTCGCCGGCTCATTGTTCGGCATTTTCTACAACAGCGGACAATCGTGCGAGGCGCGCTCTCGCTTGTATGTGCATGAAAGCATTTATGACGCCTTTATGGAATCGTTCGTGGCCAAAACGAAGCAGCTGAAACTCGGCAACCCGTTTGATGCCGGCACGCATGTCGGGGCGATCATCAGCCGCGGGCAGCTGGAAGTGATCGATGAATACGTGCAATCGGCGGTCGCGGATGGAGCGACGATCGTTGCCGGAGGGAAAGAAGCGGTAGTCGAGGGATTTGAAAACGGTTACTGGTATGAACCGACGATTTTGACGAACGTCAACCATCAAATGAAAGCGGTTCGCGAAGAAATTTTCGGACCGGTTGTCGTCGTCATGAAATTCCGCGATGAAGCCGAAGCCGTTGAATTGGCGAACGATAGCGACTATGGGCTGGCCGCCGCCGTTTGGACGAAAGATCATGGCCGCGCCGTTCGTGTAGCGAAGCAGCTGCGTTCCGGCATTGTCATGGTCAACAGCCCATTCTCCGCCTTCCCGGGCACGCCGTTTGGCGGCTACAAACAGTCCGGATTCGGGCGCGAGCTGTCTGTCGAGGCGCTTGATTTGTACACAGAAACGAAAAGCGTGCTGTCGTATTACGGGCCGCGTCCGCTTAATCCGTTTGGCGTCTAAGGGCTTTTGCCGTTTGGCGTTTGCCAACATACGAGAGCGGGTCGCGTCCTTGGACGCAACGTTCAAGTTGCCGCCCTTGAAGGCAAGAGCGAATTCGGGCAAGCGTGAAGAGACGCGCCTGTCCGTTTGCTGAGCACCCCGTCGCGCGTGATGGGGTGCCCATTCATTTGACGGCGTCCGCCGCTTGGTGAGAGAGAACGCTAGCTCGATGCATCAGCACCGTACATCAACACACGGGAGGGGGAAGACGATGATCGAACGCCTTGTTGTCGTCGGCAGCGGCGTGATGGGGAGAGGCATTGCGTATGTCGGCGCTGTCGGCGGGTTTCAGACGACCTTAGTGGACATTAAGCAAGAACAATTGGAGAGCGCCCAGAAGGAGATTGCTTCAATTTTTGAACAAGCGGTCGCTCGGGGGAAATTGACAACGGGCGAGCGGCAAGAAGCCGAGGCGCGCCTGTCGTATTCGCTTGATTTAGCCGGCGCTGTGCGCGATGCCGATTTGGTGATCGAGGCCGTGCCGGAAAAACTTGAATGGAAAAAGCAAGTGTTCGAGACGATTGACGCTCATGCGCCGGCGTCGTGCTATTTTGCGACGAATACGTCCACCATGAGCCCGACCGAAATCGGTTCGTTCACCAAACGGCCGGAGCGGGTGATCGCCATGCACTTTTTCAACCCGGTTCATAAAATGAAGCTTGTGGAAATCATCCGCGGGTTGGAGACGAGCGACGAAACGGCGCAAATGGCGAAGGAAGTCGCCGCGCGGATGGGGAAAGAAACCGTTGTCGTCAATGAATTTCCGGGATTCGTCACGAGCCGGATCAGCGCTCTTGTCGGCAATGAAGCGTTTTATATGCTGCAAGAAGGCGTGGGGACGCCGGAAGAAATCGACAAAGCGATCAAGCTCGGCCTCAATTTCCCGATGGGTCCGTTTGAGCTCGCGGATTTAGTCGGGCTCGATACGAGATTGAACAACTTAAAATATTTGCACGAAAAACTCGGAGAAAAATACCGCCCGGCGCCGCTGTTGGAGCAATACGTCAAAGCGGGGCGGCTCGGCCGCAAAACAGGCCGCGGCGTCTATGACTATACGAATCGGGAAAACGGCTGATCTGTCGAAAAAGGATGGGGGAGAATATGAACAGAGAAGTTGTGATTGTCGATGCGGTGCGCACACCGATTGGCCGCTACAAGGGCGCGTTGAAAGACGTCAGGCCGGATGATTTGGCGGCTGTTGTCATCCGGGCGCTTATCGAGCGAAATCCGGGTTTGCCGGTCGAACAAATTGATGATGTCGTTTTTGGCAACGCCAACCAAGCCGGCGAGGACAACCGCAACGTCGCCCGCATGGCGGCGCTGTTGGCCGGGCTGCCCATTGAAGTCGCAGGGGTGACGGTCAACCGGCTGTGCGGTTCAGGGCTTGATGCGGTCAATTATGCGGCGCGGGCGATTTTGGCTGGAGAGGCGGATATCATGATCGCGGGCGGCGTGGAAAGCATGACGCGCGCTCCGTTTGTCATGCCGAAACCGGCAAGCGATTTCCCGCGCGGCAACATCGAGATGTACGATACGACGATTGGCTGGCGCTTTATCAATCCGAAAATGCACGAAATGTACGGCACCGACAGCATGCCGCAGACGGCGGAAAACGTGGCGAAGCGGTTCGGCGTGACGCGCGAGGCGCAAGATGAGTTTGCCTATGAAAGCCAAATGAAAGCGAAACAAGCGATCGAAACGAATCGGTTTGCGGATGAACTCGTGCCGGTTGTATACCACGATCGAAAAGGCAACCGCGTTGTCGTCGATAAAGACGAGCATCCGCGTCCGGATACGACGTTGGAGAAGCTGGCGAAGCTACCGCCGTTGTTTGAAAACGGCACGGTGACAGCCGGCAACTCGTCCGGCATTAACGACGGGGCGGCGGCGCTTTTGTTAATGAGCGCCGAAAAGGCAAAAGAACTCGGGCTCAAGCCGCTGGCTGCCTATGTCACTTCAGCGGTCGCCGGCGTTGAACCGGCCGTCATGGGAATCGGCCCGGTTTTTGCGACGCGCAAAGCGTTGCGCCGCGCCGGGTTGTCGCTTGACGACATCGGGCTTGTCGAGCTGAACGAAGCGTTCGCCTCACAGGCGCTAGAGTGCATTCGCCAGCTAGAGCTCGACCGGTCGAAAGTGAACGTCAACGGGGGAGCGATCGCCCTCGGCCATCCGCTTGGGGCGAGCGGCGCCCGCATTTTGACGACATTGATTTACGAAATGCGAAAACGCGGCGTCGCCTATGGCTTGGCGACGATGTGCATTGGCGTCGGCCAAGGAATCGCCACCATTGTGAAAAACGCAGACGAACGGTGAGAGTATTTCGCCAGGTTGGCCTTGTCGCGGCGGCTTGGCGAAATGACGCCGGACCGGGCTGCGGCCGCCCGTTGGCGCGCCGCTGAGAGCCGCCTGCTTTTTAGCGGTGCGGCTCTTTTTTATTCCGTTTGTTTTTCGTCCGTCTTGCCAGCGTGAGAAAAGTTTGTTACGATTATAGTTCGAAAACAAGATAAAGGGAGTTTCATTGGATGAATACGCGCTCACTCATTTTTACCATTTACGGCGACTACATCCGCCGCTACGGCGGTGAAATTTGGATCGGGAGCCTCATCCGCCTCCTTCGCGAATTCGGCCATAACGACCAAGCGGTGCGGGCAGCGGTGTCGCGCATGAGCAAGCAAGGATGGATTCAGGCAGAAAAACGCGGCAATAAAAGCTACTATTCCCTTACGGCGCGCGGCGTCAAGCGGATGGAGGAGGCGGCGCGGCGCATTTACAAAACGCGTCCCGAGCATTGGGACGGGAAATGGCGGATCTTGATCTATACGATTCCTGAGGAGAAGCGGCATTTGCGCGACGAACTGCGAAAGGAGCTTGTTTGGAGCGGGTTCGGCACGATTTCCAACAGCTGCTGGATTTCACCGAATGATTTGAAGCAGCAAGTATACGACTTGATCGACAAGTATGACATCCGCCCGTACGTCGATTTTTTCCTCGCCGAATACGACGGTCCGCATACGAACAAACGGCTTGTGGAAACGTGCTGGAACTTGGACGAGATCAACCAAAAATACGAGCAGTTTATTGCGGTCTACAGTCAAAAATATGTCATTGACAAACATAAAATTGAGCGCGGCGAAATGTCGGATGCGGACTGTTTTGTCGAGCGAACGAAGCTCGTCCACGAGTACCGGAAGTTTTTGTTCATCGACCCTGGCTTGCCGGAAGAGCTGCTGCCGAACGAGTGGATGGGAAGCCATGCCGCCGCCTTGTTCAACGACTATTACCAACAACTAGCGGCACCGGCCAGCCGTTTCTTTGAAGCGGTGTTTCAAGAAGGGGCAGAGCTTGACAAAAAAGAAGAGGAAGAGACCTCCGTGGAATGAACCGGGATGCACGGCGCAACAGCAGCTGGGCATCCCGGTTGCCGTTTATGGAACGTTTGGTATAGTGATGACGGAAGCGAAAACGCAGTGGCAATCGTTGTCCGAACTGTTTCGCTGATGTACGAAAGACGCCTGTCAAACGGCGTCTTTTTTTGGCGATGAAAAATGGGTTGGCAGAGGGTTGACACGGGTAACCAACATCGTTACTATAAAAATATTATAACGTTATTATAACGTAATAATATTTTTTTGTTATATTAACTTGAAAACGCTTTCAAGCAGTAAAGCAAAGGAGAGGGGACGCGATGAAGGTCATGTTATCGCCAAACATGTCGCAAAGCTTCGATTTGTTTTTCCATATGCGCGAACACGAACAGGTCGTGTTTTGCCACGATGAAGCGACTGGCCTAAGGGCGATCATTGCCATTCACAGCACCGCGCTTGGGCCGGCGCTCGGCGGCTGCCGGATGCATCCGTATGCCACGACGGAAGAGGCGCTTGCCGATGCGCTGCGGCTGTCGAAAGGGATGACGTATAAATGTTTGGCCGCAGATGTCGATTTTGGCGGCGGCAAAGCGGTGATCATCGGCGACCCGCGCAAAGACAAATCACCGGAATTGTTTCGTGCGTTCGGCCAGTTTGTCGAGTCATTAGGCGGCCGGTTTTACACAGGCACCGATATGGGGACGACGCCGGATGATTTCGTGCACGCCATGAAAGAGACGAATTGCATCGTCGGTGTTCCGGAAGCGTATGGCGGAAGCGGCGACTCATCCGTGCCGACGGCCGAGGGCGTCGTGTACGGGATTCAAGCGACAAACCAGGTGGTGTTTGGCAGCCGGCATTTGCAAGGCAAAACGTATGCCATCCAAGGGCTCGGAAAAGTCGGAAAAAAAGTGGCGTTTCGCTTGCTTGAGGAAGGGGCGGACCTGTACGTGTGCGATGTAAACGAAGCGGCAGTCGAAGAGGTTGTTGCGTACGGCAAACGAATCGGGGCGTCCGTGAAACCGGTGGATGGAACCGACATTTACCGGGTGGAAGCCGATGTGTTCATCCCGTGCGCATTCGGCGGCGTCATCAACGATGACACGATCGCTGAGTTGTGGGTGAGGGCGGTCGTCGGCTCGGCGAACAATCAGCTGGCTGACAAACGCCACGCCCGAATGTTGAAGGAAAAAGGCATCGTATACGCCCCCGATTATATCGTCAACGCCGGCGGGCTCATTCAAGTGGCCGATGAACTGTACGGGGCGAACAAAGAGAGGGTGTTGGCGAAAACGAAAGCGATTTACGATACATTGCTCGCCATTTATGCGCGGGCCGACTCGGAAGGCATAACGACGGTCGAGGCGGCCAATCAGTTTTGCGAAGAGCGGCTCGAGCAGCGCAAACGCCGCAACCATTTCTTCACTCATCAAAAACGGCCGAAGTGGGATGTTCGTCATTAACGTGCATTCATGCGAAGAGATTTATCTGAAAATAAATAATCGTATTATCATTCAAAATACAAAGTAGAAGAAGTCGTGGGGGGAGAAGGATCATGAAACAGATGTTGTCACGATTGGCCATTCCCGTTTTGTTTGGGGCTCTCGTGCTCTCGGGATGTAGCGGAGGGGAAAAGGTGGCGACCGATGGCGGAAAAGAAGAAGGGAAGGGGAACAAAACGGTTACGATCGGCGTCACGCCGGAATATCCGAAAAAGCTGAAGCTCGTCATCAATAAACAAGCGGCCGAAAAGCAAGGAATCAAACTGAAGCCGAGCTTCACCGAACCGTCCATTTTGCTTCTCGATGAACATACAGCAGCGCTTGACCCAGCGAGAGCAGTCTATCCAGCTTATGAACAAATCATGACCCATGCAGCGCGCATGCGGTCACGGACGAGAGGGCATTTTGCCGTACCGTTGGTCATTCGCGCTCCGTACGGCGCAGGGGTGCGGGCCCCGGAAATTCATTCCGACAGCACGGAAGCGCTGTTTACCCATATGCCGGGGATCAAAGTCGTCTGCCCCGCGTCGCCGTACGACGCCAAAGGGCTGCTGATTGCCGCGATTGAAGACCCGGACCCTGTCCTCTTTTTGGAACCGATGCGCAGCTATCGGGCGTTTCGCGAGGACGTTCCGGAAGGAAAATATGCGATTGAAATTGGCAAAGGAAAAAAACTTCGCGAAGGGGACGACGTGACCGTCATCGCCTGGGGCGCTATGGTGCCGGTCGCCATGAAGGCGGCGGAAGAGGCGGCGAAAAAAGGGATTGATGCCGATGTCATCGACTTGCGCACCCTTTACCCGCTCGATAAAGATATGATTGCCGAGTCGGTGCAAAAGACAGGAAGAGCCGTCATTGTCCAAGAAGCGCATGCGACCGGTGGGTTAGCCAATGACATTCTCGCCGTCATCAATGACACATCGTTTTTCTATCAACATGCACCAGTCGAACGGGTGACGGGATTTGACGTTCCGGTTCCGTTTTTCGCCTATGAAGACGATTATTTGCCAACGCCGTCGCGCGTGCTGCACGCGATGGAAAAAGTGATGCGTTTCTAGTTGCATCCGACATGAATCGGAAGCGCAAAGAAAGAGCCATGCCTTTTCGGCTGGCTCTTTTTCTTTCTTCGATAAGCCGTATGACGGCCGCGTCGATCGTTTTTTGCGCAGCCATCTCGTTGATGGGATGGTGCTGATGTTACTCCCGATGATCGGCCAGCTGTTTTCGATACTCTTTTCCTTTTTGCACGTATGTATCAATCGACAGCTGGATGAGCGCAAGGTCTTTGTCCGTCAGTTCACGCACCACTTTTCCAGGCGAGCCGACAACGAGCGAGCGGGGCGGAATCTTTTGGCCGGACGGAATCAACGTGTTGGCGCCGATGATGCACTCTTCGCCGATTTCGGCTCCATCCAAAATCGTCGACCCCATGCCGATGATCGACCGTTTGCGGATCGTGCAGCCATGAAGGATCACATTATGCCCGACCGTCACCTCATCTTCAACGACAAGCGGCGACCCTTCGTACAAATGGCAGGTCGTATTGTCTTGAATGCTCGTTCGGGCGCCGATTGTAATCGGCCCTTCATCTCCGCGCAGGACCGCGTTGAACCAAATCGTCGATTCCGGACCGACAGTGACGTCTCCGATCAAATAGGCTCCCGGAGCAATGAATGCGGTTTCATGAACATTCGGACGTTTTCCGTTATACGGGTATAGCATCCCCACATCCCCCTTCATTTGGTGAACTGTGTCATGATCAGTATAACACATTTTGCACGGGGACGGAAATAAGCGGAATGCACGATATCTTTTTCGAAGAAGCATCGATTCATGTGCCAATTGCGGTGAACACAAAGATGCAGATGAGATGGAAAAGAGGAAATGGTGCTGTTGGGGAAACGACGATTCCCTGTTATTATACATGTCAACGAAAGGCGGAAAAAGGTTGTTTTCGATAACGAAGAAAACGGAAACGAGGGATGTTTTTTATAAATAATATTATTTTTCTTAATTTATTGTTTTATTCACCTTAACTATAAATCATACAAAATTTTTTTTGACAATATAAACATAATGAATTATTATATTAAAAGAATTTAAAGGAGGTAAGTAGTGGTTATGTCATCCATTGACAAGCAACAAATCGCTGCCAGCGTTCCCCAGCGCGGCTTTTTCGGCCATCCGAAAGGGTTGTTTACGCTCTTTTTCACGGAATTTTGGGAACGCTTTTCGTATTACGGCATGCGCGCCATTTTAGTGTATTACATGTATTATGAAGTATCGAAAGGCGGGCTCGGGCTTGATGAGCATCTGGCGCTCGCGATTATGTCGATTTATGGGGCGCTTGTGTACATGTCCGGAATCATTGGCGGTTGGCTTGCTGACCGGGTGTTTGGCACGTCGCGCGCGGTCTTTTACGGCGGCCTTCTCATTATGGCCGGTCATATCGCCCTGGCGATTCCGGGCGGGGTGGCGGCGCTGTTTGTGTCCATGGCGCTCATCGTCTTGGGAACCGGGTTGTTAAAACCGAACGTGTCGAGCATTGTCGGCGATATGTACAAGCCTGGCGATGACCGCCGCGACGCTGGATTCAGCATTTTTTACATGGGGATTAACCTTGGTGGCTTTTTGGCTCCGCTTGTTGTCGGCACCGCGGGGATGAAGTATAACTTCCACCTCGGCTTCGGACTTGCGGCCGTCGGGATGTTTCTCGGATTGATTGTCTTCGTCGCGACAAGAAAGAAAAACCTCGGGTTGGCCGGGACGTATGTGCCGAATCCATTGACGCCAGCGGAAAAGAAAAAAGCGGCTTCCATCATGGCCGTAGGGGCGGTCGTGATTGCCGTGCTGCTAGCCATCTTGATTCCGAGCGGCTGGTTCACTGTGGAGACGTTTATTTCCCTTGTCGGCATCTTAGGCATCATCATCCCGATCATCTATTTTGTCGTCATGTACCGCAGCCCGAAAACGACGGCGGAGGAGCGGTCGCGCGTGATCGCGTACATTCCGTTGTTCGTCGCTTCAGCGATGTTTTGGGCCATTCAAGAACAAGGGTCGACGATTTTGGCGAACTATGCGGATAAACGGACACAGTTGGATGTCGCCGGCATTCACCTTTCGCCGGCTTGGTTCCAATCGCTGAACCCGTTGTTTATCATCCTCTTAGCGCCGGTGTTCGCGTGGATGTGGGTGAAGCTTGGCAAACGGCAGCCGACGATCCCGCAAAAATTCGCGCTCGGCTTGTTGTTCGCCGGCCTGTCGTTCATCGTCATCCTCGTGCCGGGGCATTTGAGCGGCGGAGGGCTTGTCCATCCGATTTGGCTCGTGTTAAGCTACTTCATCGTCGTGCTCGGGGAGCTTTGCCTGTCGCCGGTCGGCCTGTCGGCGACGACGAAACTTGCCCCTGCCGCTTTCTCAGCGCAAACGATGAGCCTTTGGTTTTTATCGAACGCCGCCGCGCAAGCGATCAACGCCCAGCTTGTGCGCTTCTATACACCCGAAAACGAAACGGCCTATTTCGGCACGATCGGCGGGGCGGCGGTTGTGTTAAGCGTCATCTTGTTTTTGCTCGCCCCGAGCATTCAGCGGCTCATGAAGGGCGTTCGTTAATATCACGCTGATGTTTGTATCAACAGGGAAAACAGATGATCCAAAAGATTACAAATCTGTGACAGGATGCTCTGTGTTGGCAGAGCTTCTTTTTTTATTCAAAAAATATTTACATAAATCAAAAAATAAGTTCAGATGGTGTTTACAAAAATGGATTACGATGGAATAGAAAAAGAGGAAAGGGGAGAAAAGCGGATGGCGTTTCTTGAGCTGGTCGAGGTGACGAAATCGTATGGAGGCAAAAAGAGCGCGGTCGAGAATGTGAATGTCGCGATTGAATCAGGGGAGTTTTTTGTTCTTGTTGGCCCATCGGGATGCGGCAAAAGCACGATTTTGCGGATGATCGCTGGCCTTGAGCCGCTGACATCAGGATATGTGCTGATCGATGGGCAGGTGGCGAATGATTGGCCCCCTCACGCCCGCCGGTTATCGATGGTCTTTCAAAATTATGCGCTATATCCCCATTTGACGGTGGAGCAAAATATGCGGATTGTCTTGCAGGCGCAAAAGGTGCCGAAAGAAGAACAAGTGAAACGTTGCATGGAAGCGGCGGAATTGCTTGGATTGACCGATGTGCTGCATAGGAAGCCGCGGGAATTGTCAGGGGGGCAGCGTCAACGCGTTGCCTTAGGGCGAGCGATTGTCGCGCAGACTCCGCTTTGTTTGATGGATGAACCGCTCTCCAATTTAGATGCCAAGCTGCGTGCGAAAATGAGGAGCGAGCTTCGACGTTTGCAACGTCAGCTCGGCATGACTGTGATTTATGTCACGCACGATCAGACGGAAGCGATGACCATGCTGACCGGATGATGATTTTGCATGACGGCCGTCCGCAACAAATCGGCAGTCCGCTTGATGTATACAATAGCCCAGATAACACGTTTGTCGCTTCATTTATCGGAACACCGCCGATGAATTTGGCGGAAGCGCATGTGCTGAACCATTCCCTCTTATTGCAAAACGAGCGGCCCATCCATCTTCTGCGTCGTTCTTTGCCGAAGGCTGAACGGGTGATCGTCGGACTGCGGCCGGAACATATTGAGCCGGCGGAATCAGGAGAAGAATCTATGGCCGTCAAAGTCAGCCATGTCGAGTGGCTCGGCAATGAAACGTTAGTGACGTTTGAGTTGGCAAAAAATCTTTATTGGACAGCACGATGGAATGGACAATGGCGCATCCGCTTGGGAGAGGTGGTGCCATTGACGTTTGATGAGCAGGATTTCCTGTTTTTCGATGCGTCTGGAAAGCGAATTGGAGCCCCGTCCATCAAGCGGGAGGAGGTGCGGGTTCACCAATGAATGAGCGTGTTTCAACGGTTCCCTCCCCAGCGTCATGGTCGGTCCGGACGAAGCGGGAGGCGCGGCAGGCCGCAATAAAATCGTGGTTGGAAGGGATGGTGTATCTTTGTCCTTCGCTCCTACTGTTTGGCGTGTTTCTCTTTTACCCGTTGGGGAGAACGATGTATTTAAGCGTGTTTCACACCGATTATCAAGGGCACCCGACGGAATTTGTCGGTTTGGCGCATTTTGTTGCTCTTCTTCAAGATGCATCGTTTTGGCATAGTTTGAAGGCGACGGTTCTATTTGCGGTGCTCACTGTCCCGACGACGGTCGCCGTTTCGTTCGGTTTAGCGTTGCTCGCTCATGAAACACGGAAAGGAATCGGGATCTTTCGGACGATTTTTGCCTCTACGATGGGGATGAGCGTGGGAGTCGCTTCGGTGATTTGGATGTTTATGTACAATCCGGCGATCGGGATCATCAATCGTTTGGTGTCTGCGATCGGCGGGACTCCTGTTTCATGGCTTCTTGACCAGGACACGGCATTGTATGCGGTGGCGGCGGCGACGATTTGGATGAATATCGGACTGACCTTTTTATTGTTGCTGGCCGGTCTGCAAAACATCGATCCATCCTTGTACGAAAGCGCCCGCATCGCTGGAATGAGCTATTGGCGACAGTTGTGGACAGTGACTGTGCCGCTGTTGTCGCCGACGTTGTTTTTTGTCACGACGGTCTCGCTTATTCAAGCGCTGCAAACGTTTGGACAAATTGACTTTTTAACGAAAGGCGGGCCGGTGGAGGCTACGAATGTGTTCGTTTACGCGATTTACCGGGAAGCGTTCGTCAACTATCAGTTTGGTTCCGCGAGCGCGCAAGCCCTTGTCCTTTTTCTCATCATCGCCATCGTCACGTTTTTGCAGTTTCGGTTTGCTGAGAGGAAGGTGCACTACCAATGAAAATAGCGCGGGCAACGGCTCACTATGTGTTGTTATGCCTATGCTCGGTTGTCATCTTGTTTCCAGTGGCTTATGCTCTTCTGATGAGTTTGATGGATGGAGCCGCTATTTTGTCAGGACGCCTATGGCCTGAGAAGGGGACATTGGTCAATTATGAGGCCGCGTTTCAACAGGCTCCGCTTGGGAGATATTTATGGAACAGCTTTTTTGTGGCTTTCATGATTACAGTGGGGCGCCTCATCGTGTCAAGTCTCGCCGCTTTCGCTTTTGTGTTTCTCCGTTTTCCCGGTCGGGATCGGTGGTTTTACGTGTGCATTGCCACGATGCTCGTTCCGTGGGAAGCGACTGTGATCCCAAATTTTTTGACCATCCAAGCGCTTGGCTGGACAAACCATTACGCAGGACTCATCGTGCCGTTTTGGGCGATGGCATTTGGCATCTTTTTATTGCGGCAACAGTTTAAGCAAATTCCGCACGAGCTGTATGAGGCGGCGCAGTTGTCTGGGGTGGGGAATTTCCGCTTTTTTTGCCGCGTCGTGCTGCCGCTTTCAAAAACGAGTTTGGTGACGCTGGCTGTTTACAGTTTTTTGGACGCTTGGAATATGTATTTATGGCCGCTGCTCGTTACAAACGATGACCGTGTCCGCACCGTGCAGATCGGGCTCAAGCAGCTGCAGACGCAAGAGATCGCCAGCAGCTGGGGCGTCGTTATGGCAGCGGCGGTTATCGCGATGCTTCCAACTTTGTTGCTGTTGTTTGCTGGACAGAAGCAATTGCGAAAAGGGCTTATGCAAGGAGCGATTCAATAGCGAGGAGGAGAAACAAGATGAGAAAGGTTTTAGCCAGTTTCTTAGCTTTAATGTTTATTGGATTTGCCGCGGGATGCTCAAGCGAAGATGCGGGCAAAGCGGCGGGAGGCAAAACAGAAGTGGTGTTTTGGCATTCGATGAGCGGGGATTTGGAGCCGGTCTTAAATGACATTGTCGCTGATTTTAACCAAACCCATCCAGAGATTGAGGTGAAGCCAGTATTTCAAGGCACCTATGAGGAGGCGCTGACGAAATGGAATGCGGCAGCAGGGACAAAAGACGCCCCGACGATCATGCAGACGTTTGAAGTCGGAACAAAGCATATGATCGACAGTGGAAAGATTGTTCCAGTGCAAACGTGGATCGATAAAGACAAGTATGATGTCTCACAATGGGAGAAAAACATTGTCAATTATTATACCGTGAACGGGCGGATTTACTCGATGCCATTTAACTCATCCACCCCTGTACTCATTTATAACAAAGATGCGTTCCGCGAAGCCGGGCTTGATCCGGAAAAACCGCCTCTCACCTATAGCGAGTTGAAGGAAGCGGCGAAAAAGCTGACAAAGAAAAAAGGAAAAGAAACCGAACGGTACGGATTCTCGATTTTGAACTACGGCTGGTTTTTTGAAGAAATGGTGGCCGTACAAGGCGGACTGTATGTGAACAACAACAATGGACGGAGCAGTGATGCGACAAAAGCGGTATTCAATGGAGATGAGGGGAAGCGCGTATTTGAGCTGATCAGCGACATGTACCGAGACGGCACGTTTTACAACGCCGGTCAAAACTGGGACGACATGCGCGCCGCCTTCCAAGCAGGAAAAATCGCCATGTATTTGGATTCGTCCGCTGGTGTAAAAACGTTGATCGATAACTCGCCATTTGACGTTGGCGTTTCGTATTTGCCTGTCCCGGATGGCGTGGAACGTCAAGGCGTCGTAATTGGCGGCGCTTCGCTCTGGATGATGAAAGGAAGCAGCGAAAAGGAGCAAAAAGCGGCGTGGGAGTTCATGAAATACTTGACAACCGCTCCTGTCCAAGCTGAGTGGCATGTGCGCACAGGGTATTTTGCCATTAACCCGGCTGCGTACGATGAGCCGCTCGTCAAAGAGGAGTGGGCGAAATACCCACAATTAAAAGTGACGGTGGATCAGCTGCATGAAACAAAATCAACCCCTGCTACCCAAGGGGCGCTCATCACCGTCTTCCCTGAATCTCGGCAACATGTCGTGAAAGCGATGGAACGGTTGTACGAAGGAATCGATCCGCAAAACGCGCTCGATCAGGCGGCGGAAGAGACAAATCGGGTGTTGCAGGAGGCCGGAAACTGACCTGACCAACCGGACAAGCGTCCAGGTGGAGCTGCCGGATAGGCAAATCCAATGCTCGTTCGGGAAACCGATCTCCTTAATCAGTGAAGGGTTCTGCAAGGACCAGGCATGGACAAGGGCATTTACGTGTAATGTCATACGGAACGATTAGCGATGGCAAAAAAGATTGCCATCGCTAATCGTGTTGATCGGAAAGTTATTCTACCCGAGTTCGACAGTTT
>NZ_ATCO01000130.1:0-7511 GCF_000422025.1 Geobacillus sp. WSUCF1
CACTTGACGCACAAAACGAATGGTCGCTTTCGCTGTCAGCGCCAGTTCATCATGGATGACAGCGACGGCAAGCGAGTTGGCCTGAGCGAACAAATGATGGCCGCGGGCGATGCGGGTGCGCCGAAAGACGTGCTCCTCTTTCACATCGAAAATCGAAATGGCGCTCGCATCCGGCTCGATGTCAATAATGTCGCCGATTACTTCTTCAAGCGGCAACGCCCGCACTTTATCAGCGAACGACTGGCGGGCGACATTCTTGATGCGCTCACGCAGTTCGGGAATCGACAGCTCAAGCCGATCAAGGCGGATCGTCTGCACGCTGACCGAAAATTTTTCGGCGAGCTCTTCATCGGTGATAAACGGGTTTTCCCGGATCGTCTCCTGCAACAACCGTTGCCGTTCGCGTTTGCTTTTTCTCATCGATTCGTGACACCGTCCGATTTTATGACTAGGTACTAAAAGTAATATATAATATCAAAAAACGAAATGCAAGCACAAAAAATGAACAGCGCCACAGGCTGTCGGCCGCTGTGGATCCGACGCCCCCTCGCCAAACGGCTTTCTGCTTCATCCTCGAGGCCCACAAACGAAATAGTGGGACAGGCATCTCCTGCCTCCTCCGTCCGAGCAATGAAAATATAGGCTTCCACTGGCAAAAAAATCAATTACCATAAAAAACAGCGGGGCGCGAATGCGCCGGCCGCCTCCTCCCTGTCTATTAATCTAGCTTTTCCCCGTCGAGTAGGCCGGACGCTTCCAGCTCGGCGCGCAGCCCGGCGTACGCCTCATCGCGCCAAAACGCGGCCGAGGAAACGAGCTTGGCGGCATCGCGGCGGGCGACTTCCAAAATGCGGTAATCATGCACTGGATCGCCGTAGCGGAATTCCGGGAGCCCGCTTTGTTTTGTACCGAAAAAATCGCCCGGACCGCGCAGCTCCAAATCTTTTTCGGCCAACACAAACCCATCGGCCGTTTCCGTCATGATGCGCATTCGTTCTTTGCCGACTTCCGATTTCGGGTCGGCGATCAAAATGCAGTACGACTGGGCGTCGCCGCGCCCGACCCGCCCGCGCAGCTGATGGAGCTGGGCGAGGCCAAACCGTTCGGCGTCGTAAATGACCATCACCGTCGCATTCGGTACATTCACGCCGACTTCAACGACCGTCGTCGAGACGAGCACATGGATGCGGTTTTCGCTGAACGCCCGCATGACGCGTTCTTTTTCGTCGGCCGACAGCCGGCCGTGCATCAAGCCGATCTCATATTTCCCGCGATAATAATGGACAAGCTGGCTATGGACATCGATGGCGTTTTGCACATCCAATTTGTCCGACTCCTCAATGAGCGGACAGATGACATACGCCTGATGACCACGGCGCAATTCCTTTTCGATAAAATCGAGCACGCGGGAGAACTGATGATGCTTCACCCAATACGTCTCGACTTTTTTTCGTCCGGCCGGCATTTCATCGAGCACCGATACGTCCATGTCGCCGAACGCTGTAATGGCGAGTGTGCGCGGAATCGGCGTCGCCGTCATCATCAATACATCCGGTGCATGCCCTTTCTCACGCAAAACGCGGCGCTGTTCGACGCCAAACCGGTGCTGCTCGTCCGTAATCACGAGGCCGAGCCTGTGAAACTGCACTCCTTCTTGAATCAAGGCGTGCGTGCCTACGACGATATCAATTGTTCCTTCTTCCAGTTCGGCAAGCACCGCTTTGCGCTGCTTTCCCTTCACTGAGCTTGTCAAGAGCGCAATCGTCACATCCGTATCGGCAAACAGCTCGGCGAGCGAGCGGGCGTGCTGTTCAGCCAGAATTTCCGTCGGCACCATCAGCGCTCCTTGAAATCCGGACAAAGCGGCGGCGTAAAGAGCGACAGCGGCAACGACCGTCTTGCCAGAACCGACGTCGCCTTGCAAAAGCCGGTTCATTTGCCGCGGCGAGCGCATGTCCGCCAAAATTTCGCCGATGACGCGGCGCTGGGCGTTCGTCAAGACAAACGGCAATCCGGAAAGAAAGGACGAAAGCCGCTCTTCAGAAAACGAATGAACGACGCCGCGCCGCTCATCGCGCATCAATCGACGGAGCGCCTGCATTTTCAGCTGGTACAACAAAAACTCCTCATAGATGAGCCGGCGCCGCGCCTGATGCAACTCTTCGCGCGTGCGCGGAAAATGAAGGGCGCGGAGCGCTTCTTGTTTGTCGACAAGGCGATAAGCACGGCGCAAAGCGGGCGGCAGCGGGTCGGGGATGTGCTCGCCAAACTGTTCGAACGCCGCTTTCATCAACCGGCGCATCGTTTTCACCGTCAGCGGGCTGCGAACGGAGTAAACCGGCTCGATGCCGGTGGTCTCCGGAGCCGGTCCGAACCGAAGTTCGTAGGCGTTGATCGTTTGCCGATGCCGGTCCCATTTGCCGATCACCGTCACCGTCTCGTTCAGGGCGATTTTTTCCTTCAAATAGGGACGGTTGAAACAAACAACGGTGATCAAGTAGCGATCGGCCAGCATGCGGAAGGAAAGGCGCGATTTTTTCTTTCCGTAATACGTCAACAGCGGGGCGCTGTATACTTTTCCTTCCACTGTCACTTTTTCTTCATGGCGGACGACGGCCAAATCTTTTTGTTCGTAATCATCATAGCGGTACGGGGCGTACGCAAGCAGCTCACCGACCGTCGCGATGCCGATGTCGGCAAGCGCGGCCGCCGTCTCTTCACCGATGCCTTTGACCGCCGTCACCGGCTGCTGCATCGCTTCGTTCACTTCGATGCCGCAGAAGCGCCGAAAATGCGAGCCGCAATGGCGCGGCCAGTCGGCGTCGCGGCCACCCCCCCTTGCGCCGTTTCTTTGAGCGCCACCGGCATGGCTGCACCGATGCGATACATCGCTTCAATCACTTCATCGCACGGGATGCGGCTTTTAATGCCGGCTAGCGCCATATCCGCAGCGATCATGGCGTTCGCCGCCCCCATCGCGTTCCGCTTGACGCACGGCACTTCGACCAGGCCAGCAACCGGGTCGCATACTAATCCCAACATATTTTTTAGGGCGATGGCCATCGCTTCGGCCGCTTGGCTCGGCGTCCCACCGGCCAGCTCCACCAACGCCGCGGCCGCCATGCCGGCCGCCGACCCAACTTCGGCTTGACAGCCGCCGGCGGCGCCGGAAATCGAGGCGTTGTTCGCGACGACGTAGCCAAACGCCCCGGCTGTAAACAAAAACTCGATCATTTCCATCCTTGTCGGCCGCAGCTTCTCTTTCACGGCAAACAACGTCCCTGGAACGACGCCGGCCGCCCCTGCCGTCGGGGTGGCGCAAATAACGCCCATCGCCGCGTTCACTTCGTTCGTCGCCATGGCTTTGCTGACGGCGTCCAAAATCGTCTCCCCAGACAAAAAACGGCCGCCCTCAATATAACACTGCATCCGCACCGCATCGCCGCCCGTCAGCCCGGAGCGGGACACAACCCCTTCGAGTCCCCTCTCGACGGCGCGCTCCATGACCGACAAATGGTGATCCATTTGCGCGATCACCTCTTCTCGACTTCTTCCGCTTACCTCCACTTCTTGGCGAATCATCACTTCAGCGATTTTGATGTTGTCCTTTTCGGCCAACGCCACAAGTTCAGCCACATTGCGAAACATATCATTTCCCACCTATCCTCTCTCTATCATGGTGCATCTGAAACCGATTTCTTTTTAATCCACAAGCTTCGCCACTTGAATGATGTTCGGCAGCTGCTCTAATTCTTGAATCAGATCATCGGTCAACGGCTGGTCGACTTCGATCGCCATGAGCGCCTCTTTCCCTTTCTCCTTGCGCGACACTTCCATGTGGCCGATGTTGATCTTCCACTTCGCCAACACGGAAGCCACCGCTCCAATCGTCCCGTACCGGTCGTTATGCATAATGAGCAGCGCTGGATGATGGCCGGACAGCTTCAAGGCAAACCCATTCAATTCGACGATTTCGATTTTGCCGCCGCCGATCGAAATGCCGACGAGCTCAAGCTCGCCTTCATCATCGCCAATCCGCAGGCGCGCCGTATTCGGATGATGCGGAATCGCCTCCTCGGCGGAAAACGACACATCTACACCTTCCGCTCGGGCGATCTCAAGCGCATTCGGAAGACGTTCATCGAACGTGTCAAACCCAAGCAGCCCGGCGACAATGGCAACGTCGGTGCCATGCCCCCGATACGTTTCGGCAAATGAGCCGTAAAACGAAATGCGCGCCCACGTCGGCTTTCGGCCAAACAACTTGCGCGCAACCAAACCGATGCGCACCGCCCCGGCCGTATGTGAACTTGACGGCCCGACCATCACCGGGCCAATGATATCAAAGACGCTTTTGTATTTCATCTCCGCTATTCCTCCACAAAACAGAAAAATAAGAAAAATAGAAGGGAATGCTCCCTTCTATTATTCTAACATATTATTCGACGGAAATGATAAATGGATACAGCGGCTGCTTTCCGTTATGCACTTCCACTTCGACCCCGTCAT
This sequence comes from Geobacillus sp. WSUCF1, assembly GCF_000422025.1. Lineage (NCBI taxonomy): Bacteria > Bacillati > Bacillota > Bacilli > Caryophanales > Anoxybacillaceae > Geobacillus > Geobacillus sp. WSUCF1. The sequence continues at coordinate 4,510 of NZ_ATCO01000130.1, forward strand.
GTTTCGTTTCCAAATAGGCAACGACTGTTTCCACATCGATCTCCGTTGCGTCTTCGCCGTACAAAATGGTCACGATTTCGCTTTCTTCATCAATGAGCGCATCAAGCAGCCGCTTCGTTACGGTGAGTTTGTCTTTGTCAGCGGCAATAATGCGGTCATCCCATAACCCCATGTAATCGCCCTTTTGAATCTCGATGCCGTCAATCGTCGTATCGCGCACGGAAAATGTCACTTGCCCCGTTTTCACTCGCGACAGCGCCGCCGTCATCGCCCGCTCATTTTGCTCGGCCGATTGCGCCGGATTGAACGCCAAGAGCGCCGCCAGACCTTGCGGAACCGTTTTCGACGGGATGACGACAACCCGCTGTTCGGAAAGCTCCGCCGCTTGTTTTGCCGCCATTACAATGTTTTTGTTGTTTGGCAGCACAAACACCGTTTCCGCGTTGGCGAGGCGGATGGCGTCAGCGATTTCTTCCGTGCTCGGGTTCATCGTTTGCCCACCTTCAATGATGGCGTGGGCACCGATGCTCCGAAACAGTTCAGCCACGCCAGCGCCCATGGCGACGGCGACGATGCCGTACGGCTTTGCTTCCTCTTTGGCAACACCAGTCAGCGTTTTGGCCTCCTTGCCGACGATGTTGGCATGTTGTTCGCGCATGTTTTCAATTTTAATATTGATCAAGCTGCCGTAGCGTTGACCGTATGTCAGCACCTCACCCGGCGTTTCCGAATGGATGTGCACCTTAACAAGCTCGTCATCCGCGACAACAAGCAACGAGTCGCCGAACTGGCTTAACTCGCGGCGGAACGTTTCTTCGGAAAACGGGTGCTCGGCCAGCTTTTCCGGCTCAAAACGGACCATGAACTCCGTGCAGTAGCCAAACTCGATCTCATCGGTATGAATATGACTTTGCGCGCTTTGATGGTGCACCATTTTCACTAAATCGTCCATCCGCGCCTCAGCGCGTGCGGCGCTCACGATTTCTCCTTTCAGAGCAGCAAGAAACCCTTCATAGATGTATACGAGCCCTTGACCGCCGCTGTCGACGACACCGACTTCCTTTAAGATCGGGAGCAATTCGGGTGTGCGCTTAAGCGCCGCTTTCGCCTCGGCGAGCGCCGCTTCCATCACGGCGATCACGTCGCGTTCTTTTTTTGCCGCCTCCACCGCCTTGCGCGCCGCTTCTTTGGCAACGGTGAGGATCGTCCCCTCAACCGGCTTCATCACCGCCTTATAGGCTGTGTCCACCCCCGCCTGCAAAGCGGCGGCGAATTCGAAGCTGTTCACCGCTTGTTTGCCTTCGACTGCCTTGGCAAATCCGCGGAACAGCTGCGACAAAATGACGCCGGAATTGCCGCGCGCCCCCATCAACAGCCCTTTCGCCAGCGCCGCGGCGACGTTGCCGATATGGTCGGAGGCATTCGCCTTCACTTCTTTCGCCCCGGACGTCATCGACAAGTTCATGTTTGTTCCTGTATCGCCATCTGGAACCGGAAAGACGTTCAGCGCATCGACCGTCTTGGCGTTGTTCGCCAAATGTGCGGCCCCTTGCTGCACCATATCGGCAAATCGTCTTCCGTCAAGCGTCCTCATTGTCACCGGCTAACTCCTCCTTACTACGGGTTTGACACCCGAACCCCTTGAACGTAAATATTGATCGACTGAACCGCCAGCCCGAGCGTCTGATCGAGCGTGTACTTCACTTTCGACTGCACGTTATGGGCAACTTCGGAAATTTTCGTTCCGTAGCTGACGATGATGTACATATCGATATGTATCTCGCCGTTTTCTTCGCGGACAATAACCCCTTTGGAAAAATTCTCCCGGCGCAAAATTTCCGACAGCCCATCGCGAATTTGGTTTTTCGACGCCATTCCGACAATGCCGTAACAATCGACGGCTGCTCCCCCCGCGATCATCGCAATGACTTCATTGGCGACTTCGATGCGCCCGTATTTCGTTTGCCATTCAATCGACATGCTCGTTCCCCCTTTGCGTATCTCGCACAGCTACCCCTATTGTACTATAACGCTTTCTGTTTTCAAAGCGCTTCCCGTCCGCCCACTAGTATTATTTAGCCGAAAACTGAAATAGATGTCAAGGACAGTTTCTTGAAAGAAAACCGCACGTCTATTGCAATCCCTACGGTTGTATGGTAAATTATAATAGTGTTTTTAGAGGGATGTGAAAGCAAGGAGGGAAAAACGATGGCGAAGTGCTTCATTACCGGCAAGAAGAAATCGTTCGGCAACTCGCGTTCGCATGCCATGAACGCCAGCCGCCGCACATGGAAAGCCAACTTGCAAAAAGTGCGCATTTTAGTTGACGGCAAACCGAAACGCGTCTGGGTTTCGGCGCGCGCGCTGAAATCTGGAAAAGTGAAACGCGTCTAACGGCCTAACGAAAAGAAGCCGCCCCAAAAGGTTGCAACCCTCCTTTTGTTCGGCGGCAACAAAAAAGCACCAAAAATGGTGCTTTTTTCTTATCCTTTTTTAAATGCGTTCAACACCGCCCGCACGATTCCGCCTAAAAATCTCGGCAGCTTGATCGTATAAAACTTCATCCCGATTCCCTCCTCACACCGATCATCACGAGCTTCCCGCCATTTCCTTATCCATTATATTCCGTCATAAGCCAAGCGCGACTACGGGCAGCCGGCAAAATCGCTGCTCCTTATCATCATTAATATGCCTTCTGAAAACGAAAAAGTACCGGAAGATTGGATAAGTTCATTACTAATACATAATGTCGAACCGCGGGAAATATGACAGTTTGTTAACGGATATTTAAATCCCATCAGCGTAAGTTCTGCCACCGTTTCGGAAATCGGGATGTATGACACATAACGGTATCGATCGTCGCGCGCGACCGTATGCACGCCGGGCAGATGGACGGTGAGCACGTTTTGCCGGTCGATGAGTTCAATGGGCCGCCCGGCGTACTTTAACAGCAGCTCAACGTTGCCAAACAAATGGTCAAGCCGCCCGCCGGTCGCCCCAAA
>NZ_ATCO01000131.1:0-15701 GCF_000422025.1 Geobacillus sp. WSUCF1
CGCCCGCCGGTCGCCCCAAACAGACGGATGGCCCCATCTGTCTGCCTAACCGCCCAGTCAAGGGCGATCTCCATATCCGTTTTGTCTTTTTCCGCCGGCCAAATGTCAAGCTCCGGCAGCATCTCCCTTAGCCGCTTGACCTCCTCTGCCGGCAGCGAATCAAAATCGCCAAACGCCCGCACCGGACGGAGTCCGAAATCCAAGAGCGCTTTCGTGCCGCGGTCGACGCCGACCCACTGCACATCGTTCCCATCATACGAGCGCAAATCGGGAAGAAGGTGGCGCGGACCGCCGCCGACAATATGGATCAACACATGCGTTTCCCCCTTTCAGCAAGGGCCGAGGCGGCCATCTTCCGTCCTTTTCTTTGCTCTCATCACCCTGCGGCTCGATAAGATGGCAAAAGCGGCGCTGCCTTTTTGGCTAGTTGGCGCACACTTCGCGAAGCGTGCGAATGGCGGCGGCTCGATCCCGTTCATTGTAGATGGCCGAGCCGGCGACAAGCACGTTCGCTCCGGCTTCCACGCAAAGCGGCGCCGTTTCCGCATTGATGCCGCCGTCGACCTCAATATCGACCTCTTTATTTTGTTCACTGGCCATCCGGGCGACCTCACGGATTTTTGGCACGACCGCCGGAATGAACGCCTGTCCGCCAAACCCTGGATTGACCGTCATCAACAAGACGAGATCGACATCACCGATCACATGGCGGATCATCTCGACCGGTGTATGCGGATTGAGCACCACCCCGGCTTTGACGCCTTGTTCTTTGATAAAATGAATCGTCCGATGCAAATGCACGCACGCCTCAACATGGACGGAAATCACATCCGCGCCCGCTTTCGCAAACGCCGGAATGTATCGGTCCGGGTCGGCGATCATCAAATGGACGTCAAGCGGCAGCTTCGTCACCGGTCGAATGGCGGCCACGACCGGCGGCCCGAACGTTAAATTCGGCACGAAATGCCCGTCCATGATATCGACGTGAATCCAATCCGCCCCGCCTTCCTCGACCGAACGAATCTCCTCAGCCAGGCGGGCGAAATCGGCTGATAAAATCGATGGCGCAATTCGAATCATGTTCAATACCTCGGCTTTCGTTCTTTCATTTCGGCAACAAAACTAACGTAGTGGTCATAGCGGTACGACGGAATCTCCCCGGCCTCGACCGCCTCACGCACAGCGCATTTCGGCTCGGCGATATGAAGGCAGCCGCGGAACTTGCACCCTTCCCCGTACATCCGGAATTCCGGAAAATAATGCGGCAATTCATCAAGCTCGATCTGGTCGAACTCAAGTGCACTAAACCCTGGGGTGTCGGCGACAAGTCCACCGGCGACCTCAAGCAGTTCGACATGGCGGGTCGTATGCTTGCCGCGCCCTAAATGGGTGGAAATGTCGCCCGTTTTCAACCGCAAATCCGGACGGAGCGCGTTTAATAAGGACGATTTGCCGACGCCGGACTGCCCGGCGACGACGGAGACGCGGCCGCGAAGGCGCAACGCCAGTTCATCGAGGCCGCCCTTGGTCACGGCTGACGTTTCAATCACGTCGTAGCCGATGCGCCGGTAATCATGCACGTAGCGGGCGATCTCTTCTTTCGATTCGCCATCTAACAAATCGATTTTGCTGATGACAATGATCGGCGCGATGCGTTTCGATTCAACCAAGACAAGAAAGCGGTCGAGCAGCTTGGCGCTGAAGTCCGGGCTTACAGCCGAAAAGACTAAAATCGCCTGTTCGACGTTGGCAATCGGCGGCCGCACAAGCTCATTTTGCCGCTCGCCAATCTCCAAAATATAGCCTTCCGTTTCGCTCGTCGCCTGAAAAACGACGCGGTCGCCGACGAGCGGCGTCACGTTTTTCTTGCGGAACACACCGCGCCCGCGGCATTGGAACACGCGGCCTTCGGACAAGACGTAATAAAATCCGCTTAATGCTTTAATGATTTGTCCTTCCGCCATAGCCTCACCCCTTTTTTTCGTTATGTTCTGGGTACGGGATCGATCCTTCCTCTTTGACGACATTGTTGACAATGACGCGGTAATAAGCGGTCTCCCCATATGGAATTTCAAACTCGACCATCTCGGTCGCTGGCGCCGTCAGCCGGTATGTTTTGTATGGCGTTGACATATTGTGGTTGGCATCTTGGATGTAAAGCTGAGCTTCAACCATTTGCCCCGGCATCGCCGGTTCATACGGGATCATAATCTCTTTCACTACCGTTTTGGACGGCTTCGGCTCGGGCCCGCGGGAAATGACGACCGTGATGGTTTCCCCTTTTTTTACCTGCTCGTTCGCCGCTGGAGTTTGCGAAATGACAAGCCCTTCTGGCACCTCGTCCGAATACTCGTACTTCACGTCAATGCGCAGCCCTTGATCCGCGCCGTAGTCGCGCACGCTTTTTTCCGTATAGCCAGTCAAATCTTTAACGGTGACCTTCTCCGGCCCGAGGCTGACGGTAAAGATAACTTCCGTTTCATCAGGCGCCACTCGATCGCCGGCGTACGGGTATTGATCCAAAATCGTCCCTTCCGGCTTGTCGCTGTGGCGGCCATTGCGCGTAATGCGGGTGAATCCTTCAGCGCGCAGCTCCTCCTCCGCCGCAGCAATATCATCGCCAATGAAGCTTGGAAATTCGATTTTCTTTTTTCCAATGCTTTTATAAATGATGACGCCGGCCCCTTTCTTCACCGTCATGCCGGCTTCCGGATCGGTGCGCACGACTTTTCCTTCTTCGATTTGATCATCTTCCACATCAATCGTATCTTTGATTTCCAAACCGAGCGACGACAGCTGTTCAACAGCGTCATCATAGTTTTTGTTGACCACGTTCGGCATCGTCACTTCTTTTGGAAAAATGAGGTCCGGAATCCATGTGACCGCGCTGACGCCGGCAGCTCCAATGAACAGCAAGGCAGCCACAAGCCAGGCAATCCATACCCGTTTCCGCTTTGGTTTCGGTTCGCCCGTCGTATGAACCGGTTCGCTCGTTTTTTCCTCGTACACAAGCGTCTCTTGCTCCAACGCCGCGCTTTCCGCATGTTTGATCATCGGAATGGCTTTCGTCGCTTCCTCATCGTCATCGGGTATGGTAAATTTCGGCTCGTTGCGCCGCCTTGGATCCAGCGCTGTCCGAATGTCCTCGTTCATTTCGCGCGCGGATTGGTAGCGGTAAAACGGGTCTTTCGCCGTCGCTTTTAAAATAATATTTTCGACGCTTTGCGGAATGTCGGGGTTCCACGCCTTGGGCGACGGCGTTTCCGCCTGCAAATGCTTCAGCACGATCGAAACGGCCGATTCGCCGGAAAACGGCAGCCGACCGGTGACAAGTTCAAACATGACGATGCCAAGCGAATAAATGTCCGACTTTTCGGTGGCAATGCCGCCGCGCGCCTGCTCCGGCGACAAATAATGGACCGAACCGAGCACCGAGTTGGTCTGCGTGATCGTCGTGCCGCTCATCGCCACAGCGATGCCGAAGTCGGTCACTTTCACATTGCCGTGCTCATCAAGCAAAATGTTTTGCGGTTTAATGTCGCGATGGATGATGCCGTTCTCATGGGCATGGGCGATCGCTGATGTCAGCTGGTCCATAATGCCAAGCGCCCGTTCGACCGGAAGCGGAGCGTGCTGCTGGATGTATTGCTTCAGCGTCGCGCCGCGCACATATTCCATGACGATGTAATAGACGCCTTCCTCTTCGCCGACGTCATAAATGGAGACGATATGTTCATGGTTTAAGCTCGTCGCCGCTTGCGCCTCGCGGCGGAACCGTTTGATGAACTGATCATCATTGGCAAAATCAAGGCGGAGCACTTTCACGGCGACATCGCGCTCCAAAATGATGTCGCGGGCCAAATAGACATTCGCCATGCCGCCGCCGCCGATAAGGCTGATGATTTTATAGCGGTCATTCAATCGCTTTCCAATGAGCACGCCGATCACCCACCTTCACGTTCCGCTGAAACATCGATGACCGCCAGCGAAATGTTGTCTTCTCCGCCCCGCCCGTTGGCGAGCTCAATAAGCGCCTCCGCCTTCTCTTCCAGCGTGCCGGCACCCGTCAAAATATGTATCATGTCCGCTTCCGGCACTTTATTGGACAACCCGTCCGAACATAACAACAACATGTCGCCCTCGTCGAGCGCCACTGTTTTCACGTCGATTTTCACCGCCGGTTCCGTGCCGAGCGCCCGCAACAGCACGTTTTTGCGCGGATGATGCTCAGCCGCTTCTTTCGAAAGCTGCCCGCTTTTGACGAGCTCATTGACCAACGAATGGTCGTCGGTCAGCTGCTGAATTCCGCTTTTGTTGAGCACGTAGCAGCGGCTGTCGCCGATATGGGCAACCGTCGCAAACGAATTAGCGCAAACGGCGGCGACGACCGTCGTCCCCATTCCTTGACATTCCGGGTGGGAAAGGGCATGGCGAAACAGTTGTTCGTTCGCCGACGCAATTTGCGTCTTGAGCCATTGCTCCGCCTCAGCCGGTGAAGCAAGGCCACTCTCTTTCTCCCATCGCTCCTGCAAATACGCCACCGCCATGGAACTGGCTACATCACCGGCGCGATGACCGCCCATCCCGTCAGCGACAACCGCTAAATATTGGCCGCTTTGATTGACAAATACGCCGCCATTGTCTTCGTTATGTTCGCGAATTTGGCCGATGTCAGTTCGGAAAACGGCTCGCATCCGATTCACCTCGTCTCCTCTTTTCGCTCCTTCGCGCGAAGCTGTCCGCAGGCGGCATCGATGTCGTGTCCATGTTCGCGGCGAATGGTGACATTGATCCCATGTTTTTTCAACGCCCGTTCAAAGGCGAAAATTTGGCTGCGCGGCGTGCGCACATAGTTGCGCTCCGGCACGTAGTTAACCGGAATCAAATTCACATGGCATTTCAGCCCTTTAATCAGCTCGGCCAACTGCTCGGCGTGCTCAAGCTGGTCGTTCACCCCGCCGAACAATCCGTACTCGAACGTCACGCGCCGGCCGGTTTTTTCAATGTAATACCGAACCGCCTCCATGAGCTTCGGCAGCGGGTACGCTTTATTGATCGGCATGAGTTTCGTCCGCAGCTCATTCGTCGGTGCATGCAACGAAATGGCGAAGTTGATTTGCATTCCTTCATCGGCAAACTGGTAAATTTTTGGGATGATGCCGCTGGTGGAAACGGTGATATGGCGGGCGCCAATGTTCAACCTTTTGGGTGATTGACGATGCGCAAAAACTTGATGAGCGCATCGTAGTTGTCGAACGGCTCGCCGATGCCCATGACGACGATGCTGCTGACGCGTTCATTCGTGTCATCGAGCGCCTTTTGCACTTGCACGACTTGGGCGACGATCTCGCCCGCCTCTAAATGACGCTTCAGTCCGCCGAGCGTCGAAGCGCAAAACGTGCAGCCGATGCGGCAGCCGACTTGCGTCGTGACGCACACCGAATTGCCGTAGTTATGACGCATGAGCACCGTCTCAATCGAATAGCCGTCATGGAGCTCAAACAAAAATTTGATCGTTCCGTCTTTAGAAGTTTGTTTGACCACGGTTTTCAACGTCGTGATCGAAAACGATGACGCTAGCTGTTCGCGCAGCCGCTTCGGCAAATTCGTCATGTCGGCAAAATCGGTGACGCGGTTTTGATACAGCCACTCGTAAATTTGTGTGGCCCGAAACGGCTTTTCGCCTTGAGCGACAAGCCATTCCTTCAATTCGTCTAGCGTGAGCGAATAAATCGATGGCAACGGAGGCTGCGTTTCGCCGACAGAGCGGCGGGCAGCCGGACGAACCATTTCCATGCTTTTACACCCTCTTTCGCAGTCGGGCGATAAAAAACCCGTCAGAGTCAAAATGATGCGGCAAAAGCTGCAACATGCCGCCTTTCACATGCGGCCGCACCGGTTTCGGCATCCGCTCGGCAAGGCTGGCGTCGAGGAAAAAGTCCGGATGATCCGCTAAAAAGCGGGCGATGGCTTCTTCATTTTCCTCGCGCTCCACCGTGCATGTGCTGTAGACAAGCGTACCGCCTTTTTTCAAAAGCGGGGCGGCCGCCCGCAAAATGGCTTGCTGAATCTCGACAAGCGCGGCGATGGCGTCTTTCCCTTTCGTATATTTGATCTCCGGTTTGCGGCGAATGACGCCGAATCCAGTGCACGGCGCATCGACCAAAACGCGGTCAAACGATTCCGGGGCAAACCGCTCGCCGAGCCGGCGGCTGTCAAGGGCGAGCGTCGCAACGTTGTCAAGCCCGAGCCGCTTGGCCTGCTGTTCGATCAGCATTACCTTATGTTCGTGGATATCAACAGCAACGACCTCGCCGCGCCCGCCCATCCGCTCGGCGATATGGGTCGTTTTCCCGCCCGGCGCCGCGCAGCAGTCAAGCACCCGCTCGCCGGGGGCTGGGTCAAGCGCTCGAGCGACAAGCATTGAGCTTTCATCTTGAATCGTCAGCCAACCGGCGCGAAACGTCTCCGTATGAGCCAAATTCCCTTTTTCCGCCCGGATGGCCTCCGGAGCGACATGGCCAGGGATTGCCTGCATCCCTTCAGCGCGCAGCCGCTCAAGCGCTTCTTCGACAGTCGCACGCAGCCGGTTGACGCGGGCCGTTGATTGCGGCGGGCGCAAATTCGTCTCGCACATGCGCGCCGCTTCTTCATAACCATATTGCTGGATCCAGCGCCGAACGAGCCACTCGGGATGGCTGGTGGCAAGGGCGAGCCGCTTGCCCGCGTCATCAACCGCCTCGATCGACGGCAGCCCCTCGCGGCCGATGGCCCGCAATACGCCGTTGACAAGTGAAGCAATGCCGCGATGGCCGCGCCGTTTGGCGATTTCAACCGCTTCAAAGACGGCGGCGCGGTCGGGAACACGATCCAAATACACCATTTGATACAGCGTCAACCGAAGAAGCACGCGCACCCACGGCTCAAGCCGGCGCGCCTTGCGCAAAAACGGCGCCAAATAATAATCGAGCGTGTCGCGCCGTTGCACCGTGCCGTAGACAATCTCGGTCAACAGCGCCGCATCGCGCCCGTCAAGGCGTCCTTTTTGAATGGCTTCGTTTAATTGCAAATGACTGTACGCTCCTTTTTGTTCAATGGCTAACAGCGTATCTAAAGCAAGTTCACGTACGTCCATGATCCTCTCCTAGCTTCATGCCGACCGAAAGACGGCTGCCGGCGCCGCGCAAAAATTCGCCCGCCGCCATCCGTTTTTTTCCGGCCGGCTGCAATTCGGTGATGCGAATGGCTGTCTCATTGCCGGTGGCCACGACAATGCCGTTTTCCTCAAGCGCCAAAATCGTGCCCGGCGGCGCCGAACGGGGCGCCGGCACTTTTTCACCCCACCAAACCTTCCAAATGTGCCCATCCTGCGTTGTATACGTGACCGGCCACGGATGGAAGGCGCGAATATGGTTGTAAATGGCTTCGCCGGGCTGCGTCCAATTGATCCGCTCCTGCTCGCGGCGAATGTTCGGCGCATACGTCGCTTTCTCCTCATCTTGCGGAACGGGCGTAATGTTTCCTTCCAATAAAAGTGGAAGCGTTTCTGATAGTAGTTTAGCCCCGGCGGCGCTCAATTTATCATGGAGCGTGCCGACCGTATCCGTTTCGGCAATCGGCACTTCGACTTGCGCTAACATGTCGCCGGCGTCCAACCGCTCCACCATATACATGATCGTGACACCCGTTTTCGTTTTCCCTTGCCAAATGGCGTAATGGATCGGCGCCCCGCCGCGCAGCTCGGGCAGAAGCGAGGCATGGACATTGATGCAGCCGTATTTTGGTGCATCAAGCAGCGCTTTCGGCAAAATTTGCCCAAACGCCGCCGTGACAATCAAATCGGGCGCAAACGCCAACACTTGTTCGTATTGCTCCGGCTCGCGAATTTTTGTCGGCTGCAGCACCGGGATGCCGCGGCGCTCCGCTTCCACTTTCACCGGGGGCGGAACGGGCTCGCGCTTCCGCCCTTTTGGCTTATCCGGCTGGGTGACAACGGCCGAAACATGATAGCCGTCGTCAAGCAGCTTCCGCAAAATCGGCACAGCAAAGTCAGGTGTTCCCATAAACACAATGTTCGTCATTGGCATCTATCCTTCCAATTCTTCAAGATCGCAATACCGAATCACTTTCGACGTAAACAGCACACCGTGCAAATGGTCGATTTCATGTTGCAACGCGCGCGCCAAAAAACCGGTCGCGGAAAGCGTAAACGGGCGGCCGCGCCGGTTTTGCGCCCGCACTTTCACAAATTTCGCGCGCGGCACTTCGCCAAACAAGCCGGGAAAGCTCAAACAGCCTTCCACATCCACTTGTTCGCCGCGCGCCTCGATCACGACCGGGTTGATGAGCTCGATCCGACCGTGTTCATCACCGACATCGATGACGGCGATCTGCTTGGCGACGCCGATTTGCGGGGCAGCTAGGCCCACCCCGTCAGCGGCAAGCATCGTTTCATACATATCGTCAAGCAGCCGCCCGAGCCGACGGTCAAACGCCGTCACCGGCGCGCACGGCTGTTCCAAAATCGGGTCAGGATACGTGACAATCGACAAAACAGACAACGTCATTCCCCCAAGTTCACATCATCATGTATGGGTTTGTATCAATGGTGACCATCACTCCGCCATGGGCGGCATCGGCTTGGTAGCGGTCGATGACCGCCTTGAGCGCCGCGGTCAAATTCGGCTCCCGTTTGTATTTTATCATGCATTGGTAACGATATCTATCGTGAAGACGGGCGATTGGCGAGGCAACGGGGCCGAGAACGACCGCTTCGTGCGACAAATGCTTGCGCAAATAGGCGGCGATTTTCTCCGCCGCTTTGGCTGCAGCCGGCGCTTCCTGGTGGGCGACCGTGATGAGCGTCAAGTAGTAGTACGGCGGATAGCCGTGCGCTTTGCGCAGCGCCATCTCCCGCTGGTAAAAGGCGCGGTAGTCGTGGCGGGCGGCCAGTTCAATGCTGTAGTGCTCAGGTGTATACGTCTGAATGATCACTTCGCCGGGCAGCTCGTGCCGTCCGGCGCGCCCGCTCACTTGCGTCAACAGCTGGAACGTTTTTTCCGCGGCGCGAAAATCGGGCAAATGAAGCATCGTGTCGGCCGCGAGCACACCAACAAGCGTGACATCCGGAAAATCAAGCCCTTTGGCGATCATTTGCGTGCCGAGCAAAATATCGGCTTCCTTGGCGGCAAAACGGGAAAGCAGCTCTTCATGCGCCCCTTTGCGGCCGGTCGTATCGACATCCATGCGGATGACGCGCGCTTTCGGCAGCAACCTCGTCAGTTCTTCTTCCACTTTTTGCGTGCCGGTCCCGAAAAAGCGGATATGTTCGCTGCCGCATGACGGACAGCGAGGGGCAAGCGGCTCTTCATGCCCGCAATAGTGGCATTTCATCCGTTCCCCGGCACGATGGTACGTCAGCGAAATGTCGCAGTGCGGACAGCGGATGACATAGCCGCAGCTGCGGCACATGACAAACGTCGAATAACCGCGTCGATTCAACAGCAACACTGCCTGCTCGCCGCGCTCAAGCCGGCGGCGCAATTCGTCAAGCAATCGGCGTGAAAACATCGAACGGTTGCCGCTTCGCAGCTCCTCGCGCATATCGACGACATGAACGTCCGGCAGGCCGCGGTCGCTGATGCGCTCCGGCAGCTCGAGCAGCTCGTACACCCCTTTGGCGGCGCGGGCGAACGTCTCAAGCGAGGGGGTGGCGCTGCCAAGCACGACCGGGCAGCTGTGGCGGCGAGCGCGGTAAATGGCGACATCGCGCGCATGATAGCGCGGCATTTCTTCTTGCTTGTAGCTCGTCTCATGCTCCTCATCGATGATGATCATTCCCAAGTTTTCAAACGGGGCAAACACCGCCGATCGCGCCCCGACGACAAGCTGCACTTCTTTCCGGTGAATTTTCCGCCATTCGTCATATTTTTCACCGACCGACAGCCCGCTGTGAAGCACCGCCACTTTCGAGCCGAACCGGCTTTTGAAGCGCTCGACCATTTGCGGCGTCAGCGAAATTTCCGGCACGAGAACGATCGCTTCCTTTCCTTGGCGCAACGCTTCATCAATCGCCTGCATATACACTTCCGTCTTCCCGCTGCCGGTGACGCCATACAGCAAAAACGTGCGATGCTCCCCGGCGCGCACCGAAGCGGCGATCTTCGCCAATGCCGCCTCTTGCGCCCGAGTGAGCGCCGGCGGCTCACTCGGCTGAAACGTGCGATGCTCGTACGGGTCGCGGTACACCTCGACATCGTTCAGCACCACAAATCCTTTGTCGACGAGCGCTTTCAGCGGCGCTGAGGAGACGCCAAGCACCGCTTGCAGCTCGGCAACCGGCGCCGCTTCCTCTTTTTCCAGCAAAAAGGAAAGCACCTCTTTTTGCCTTGCCGGCAGCGACCCGAGCTCCTGTTTCGCTTGTTCCGATGGAATGGCCAAAGCGGCGTGCTTCACCGTTTTCTTGCCCGCTTTTTCTTTCACCTTGTAGACCGCCTCGAGCACACCTTGCTGCACCGCTTTTTGCGCCGCCCGCCATAAACCGGCCGCCTCAACCTCTTTCCAAGGCGCTTCCGTCCGCCCGGCAAACAGCGGCTTTACCTCATCCGGCAACCTCCCTCTCTTCTCTTCATCCGTCAAGCGGAGCGTTTTTTCATATTTCGCCCGCATCGCCGCCGGCAGCATCGCCTGGTACGCCGAAATGGCAAAACAAAGCGTCGTTTCCGTTAAATAGCGGCCAAGATCAAGCAGCTCTTCGTTTAACACCGGCACGACATCAATCACATGCTCAATCGGTTTCAGTTGTTTGATGTCGGAATGGTCTTTCACATCAACGACAAACCCTTGCAAACGCCGCGCCCCAAACGGCACCGTCACCCGCATGCCCGGCTGGATGACGCCTTGCCAGCGCTCCGGAATCCAATAATCGAACGGGCGGTCCGTCTGCCGGGACGGGACATCGACAATCACGGATGCTACTTTCATCGAATCGCCTCGATATACGCGTGAATTTCTTTTAAAATTTCCTCGGCCGCCTCGCGTTTCGTCATGAGCGGCAGCGGCCGAACGACGCCGTCGCGGCGGAAGATGGTGATGATGTTCGTATCGCCGGCAAACCCTGCCCCTTCTTCGGTGACATTGTTGGCGACGACCATATCCAACCGCTTTTCTTCAAGTTTTTTTAACGCATACTGCTCGAGGTTGTCCGTCTCAGCGGCAAATCCAACCAAAATCTGTCCCGTTTTCCGCTCGCCAAGCGCTTTCAAGATGTCCACCGTCCGCTCCATCTCGACGACATAACCGCCCGGCTGCTTTTTAATTTTGGAAGCCGCGACATATTTCGGCCGATAATCGGCGACCGCCGCCGCCTTGATCACGATGTCCGTTTCCGCAAACCGAGACAAAACCGCTTCATACATCTCTTCCGCCGATTCAACCGCCACCGTCTCGACGCCATCGGGTGAAGAAAGCGCCGTCGGTCCGGAGACAAGCGTCACCGAAGCGCCGAAGCGGGCCGCCGCTTCGGCGATGGCGTAGCCCATTTTGCCGCTCGAATAGTTGGAGAAATAACGGACTGGATCAAGCCTCTCCCGCGTCGGCCCGGCGGTGACAAGCACACGCTTCCCGCGAAACAGCGGCGGATCACCGGCAAAAAAGCGCTCGATATGGGCGATGATGTTCTCCGGCTCCTCGAGCCGCCCTTTGCCGATGTAGCCGCACGCCAAATAGCCTTCCGACGGCTCGATGAACCGGTAGCCGAACTTACAGAGCCGCTCCATGTTCGCCTGGACGGCCGGATGCTCGTACATATGAACGTTCATCGCCGGAGCAATCCAGACGGGCGCTTTCGTCGCCAAAATCGTCGTCGTCACCATATTGTCGGCGATGCCGGCGGCCAGCTTCGCCATCGTATTGGCCGTCGCCGGTGCGACCAAAACGAGATCCGCCCAGTCCGCCAAATCGATATGGGTGATGACAGCCGGATCGTTTTCGGCAAACGTATCGACATACACTTCCTGGCGCGACAATGCTTGAAACGTGAGCGGTGTAATGAACTGGCACGCCCCTTCTGTCATGATCACTTTTACTTCAGCGCCGCGCTGGACGAGCTGGCTGGTGAGCGCCGCCGCCTTGTACGCCGCCACCCCCCCGGTCACACAAAGCAAAATATGTTTTCCCTTGATCATGTTGGCCACCCCCCGACATTGAAAAAAATAACAACCTAAAGCTAGGTTGTTATTTTTCCTCCTCACTAATTCGACCTTGTCACCGGCAATTTCCTCGAGCGCCTGGCCGACAAATTTTTTCGACACCGGCTTTTTCACCATCAGCTCCGCACCGTCCTGCAGCTCGCGCGCCCGTTTGGCCACCACCGTGACGAGCTTGTATTTCGAATCGACTTTTTGCATCAGCAAATCGATGGAAGGATACAGCATCGTCATTCCACCCCCAACATCCGTTTATATCGCTCGGCGACGCGTTCGCGCCGGCAATGTTCGGCGATGACGATCGCCTTGATCCGCTCGCAGGCGAGCTCCACTTCATCATTTTCCACGACATAGTCGTACTCGTCCATCATTTCAAGCTCCTCTTTCGCCGCCCGCAGCCGATTTTCAATCAGCTCTTTCGACTCGGTGCCGCGTCCCATGATCCGCTTTTCAAGCTCCGTGAGGCTTGGCGGGGCCAAGAAAATGAAGAGCGCCTCTGGAAACGCCCGCCGCACTTTCATCGCTCCTTGCACTTCGATCTCTAAAAACACATCTTTCCCTTCGGCAAGCGTCTTCTCCACGTAGTCGATCGGCGTGCCATAGTAGTTGCCGACGTATTCCGCCCACTCGAGCAGCTTGTTTTCCCGAATCATTTGTTCAAACTGCTCGCGCGTGCGGAAGAAGTAGTCGACGCCTTCCACTTCGCCTTCGCGCGGCTTGCGCGTCGTGACCGACACCGAATAATGAAGATTGATGTCCGGCTGCGAAAACAGCGCCTTGCGCACCGTTCCTTTGCCAACGCCGGACGGACCCGACATGACGATCAACAACCCACGTTCGTTCTTCAACGCCCAAAACCCTACCCTTCCTCGGAGAAATCGTCGCTTCCATATAAGCGGTTCGCCACCGTTTCCGGCTGCACGGACGACAAAATGACGTGATCGCTGTCCATGATGATGACGGCGCGCGTCCTCCGCCCGTGCGTCGCGTCAACGAGCTTGCCGCTTTCGCGCGCATCTTGAATGATTCGTTTGATCGGCGCCGAATCAGGGCTGACAATCGTAATGATGCGGGCGGCTGACACCATGTTTCCGTACCCGATATTGATAAATTTCATCATCATGACACGCCCACCTGCCATATCCGATATTGTTGCCGCCAACAAGTCGTTTTAAACCGTTATTCCACGTTTTGCACTTGCTCGCGCATTTTCTCAAGCACGCTTTTCATCTCAACGACTTGCGCGGCAATCAGGCTGTCGTTTGCCTTGGCGCCGATCGTGTTGACTTCCCGGTTCAACTCTTGCACCAAAAAGTCCAGTTTCCTCCCGATCGGTTCGTCCATTTCTAAGGCGTCTGCCATTTGCGCCAAATGGCTGCGGATGCGTTTCAATTCCTCATGAATGTCCGCCTTTTCGGCAAACACCGCCACTTCTGTGAGCAGGCGCGCCTCATCGACCGGAGCGGGCGCCCATTCGCGCAGGCGGCGCGCAAGCCGCTCGCGGTATTGTTCAATCACAAGCGGCGCCCGCTGTTCAATAGCTTCCACCCCGGCTTCGACTTCATGAAGACGGGCGCGCAAATCCGCGGCAAGCGCCTCCCCTTCGCGCCGGCGCATGGCCACAAGTGCCTTTGCCGCTTCATCGACAGCGGCCAAAAGCAGCGGCTCGACCTCCTCGTTCGCTCCTTCCTCTTCCACAACTTCGACCGCCCCATCAAGCCGAAGCAGCTCGGCCGCCGTCACGCTGCCGTCAACGGCAAATCGCTTTGCGGCTTCCTGCACTCCGGCCCAATACTGGCCAAGCAAATCCCAATCGATATGTACGCTCCGTTTCACAAGCCCTTCTCCGGCGATCGTGACGAACACTTCCACTTTTCCGCGCCGCACGTACGGTGAAATTGCTTTTTTTATTTTATCCTCAAACACGAGCCATTGTCTAGGGAGGCGAATGGAAATTTCACAAAACCGGTGGTTGACCGATTTCATTTCCACCGCCACCATCAAACGATCCGTTTTTTTCGTGCTTGCGCCAAAACCAGTCATGCTGTAAACCATATCATCACATCCGTTGTTGCCTTGATGAAAAAGAAAAGGTCATAGAGCGTTGCTCTATCACCTTTTTTATTATAACATATCCATCCTTTTATTTTCTCGTAAAAAGCGAGCCAGCAAACAAAAATGTCGGCAGGGCGGACAAGCCAATGATGAGCAGCCAATCGACCGCTGCGAGCGGCTTCGTATGGAACACTGCGGCAAGCGGTGGGTAATAGATGACGACAACGAGCAAAAGCAGCGACACGATCACCGCCGCGACAAGGTATATGTTCCCGAACGGACTGCGGTCAAAAACCGAACGATCGCAGCGGCAGTCGAACACATGGATCAATTGGGCCAACACAAGCGTCGCAAACGCCGCCGTCTGGGCGTAAACGAGATCCTCGCCGCTCCGTTCATAGGCGGTCAGAAACGCAGCCAGCGTAACAACGCCGATCAAAAAGCCGCGGCTTACGATTTTCCAGCCGAGCCCGCGGGCGAACACCCCTTCATCGGGACGGCGCGGCGGCCGCTTCATCACGTTTTCTTCTGGTTGGTCGAGCCCGAGCGCCATGGCTGGCAAACCGTCGGTGACAAGATTGACCCATAAAATTTGAATCGGCACGAGCGGCAGCGGCAAGGCAAGCAGCATCGCAAACAACATGACGAGAATTTCCCCGACGTTCGAGGCGAGCAAGTAGCGGATAAACTTGCGAATGTTTTCGTAAATGTTGCGCCCCTCTTCGATCGCGGCCTCAATCGTCGCAAAGTTGTCATCCAACAAAACGAGCGACGCCGCCTCTTTCGCCACTTCCGTCCCCGACCGGCCCATCGCGACGCCGATATCCGCCGCTTTCAACGCCGGCGCGTCGTTCACCCCGTCGCCGGTCATGGCGACAATATGACCGCGGCGCTTAAAGGCGTTGACAATTTTCAGCTTATGCTCCGGGGAGACGCGGGCAAACACGTAAATATTATCGACCTCGCGTTCGAGCTCATCGACCGACAGCTTCGACAACGTCGCCCCATCCATCACTTTTCCGCCAGGCGGCAGCACGCCAAGCTGTTTGGCGATGGCGGTGGCTGTCAACACATGGTCGCCGGTGATCATCACCGTTTTCATGCCTGCCTCTTTGCATCGCGCCACTGCTTGCTTCACCTCAGGGCGCGGCGGATCGATCATGCCGGCGACGCCGAGAAACCGAAGCTTTGTCTCCGCATCCTTCTCCGACTCGATCCGTTCCGTTTCCGCAAGCGGCCGATACGCGACGGCGATCGTGCGCAAGGCGGAAGACGCCATGTGGCGAATCGCCTTCTCGATCGTTTCTTTCCACGCCGGGGTCAGCATCTGCTCGCGGCCGTTCCATTCAAGGCGGTCCGCCCGCTCAAGCAGCACATCGGGCGCCCCTTTCGTCACGACAAACCGACGGCCGTTTCGGTCGCGGACGATCACCGTCATCA
>NZ_ATCO01000132.1:0-71786 GCF_000422025.1 Geobacillus sp. WSUCF1
CTTTATGACCGGCATTCGCCACCTGTTTTTATTTGGTTTAATTGGCAGCATCATCGCGCTCATTACCTCATTTTTTATCCGCGATGAAGCGGAAGCCGGCCGAAACTCTTGGCAGCCGGAAGGAACGGCGTAAGGCGGGGAAGCGGCATGGGTGCGGCCTGTTTGCTCTTTGCGAGTTGACGGTGAAAGAGGAGGCTCATTGAGAAAATCCAGTTGATTTTCTCAATGAAGCAGGCCTTTTCATCAAAGATGGCGAAAGAGCCAAAAAAACCCTAAACATTGTCTGTGATCATCCGATAATGTAGATGGAACAACATACTGATTCACAGACGGAGGATTTGCCAATGAACATGAAAATGACCGTGCGCAAAAAACTGCTGGCTGGGTTTGGCCTTGTCTACGTATTGATTGTATGGCTAGTCGGCTTTTCTTATTACGAAATTTCCAAACTGAACGGTACATATACCGATGTCATTGACAAACGGGTGCCGAAGCTCGTCAACGTCAAGGAGCTGGAGGTGCTCATCCGCCGCCAAGTCGGCAGCATGCGCGGCTATTTGTTGACTGGCGATGAGACGTCAAGGAAAAACTTTGAAAAAGCGCATGAGGAGTACAAGAAAATAAGCGAAAAACTTGCGGCGGAGTTGACGCAAGCCCAAACAAAACAATGGCTGGCTCAGCTTGATTTATTGGAGCAGCAGTTTTACGAACTGGGGCAAAAAACGTTTGATTTAAAAGATCAAAACAAAACGGCGGAATACAATGCACTCATTGTGACGACGGGTCGAGACATTACAAATCAGTTCGATGACGTCGTTTCCCGGCTTATTTCCAGCCAGCAGTCGGAGATGAACAAAGCAAGCAAAAAAGCGGATGATGAAGCTTCAGATGTGCAGAAGTTCATTATCGTTGTGGGCATATTGACCGTGGCGGTCGGCGCGATTGCCAACTATTGGATCAGCCGCTCGCTTTCCCGCCCGCTATTGGTGCTGTCGGATGCGGCTGGTCGGATCGCTGCCGGCGATTTGACCAAGACGAAAACCGGCGTCCGCAACCGGGACGAAATCGGCGAGCTGGCCGCTTCGTTTGAACAAATGGCCCAAAATTTGCGCGAAGTGCTAAAGGAAGTGGCGCAAAACGCCGAGCAAGTCGCCGCTTCGTCGGAGGAGCTGGCAGCGAGCGCCGAACAGACGAGCAAGGCGACCGAGCAAATCGCCATGACGATTCAGGGCGTTGCTTCCGGCATGGACAAGCAAATGCAAAGCGTGGAAGAAACGTCCGCCGCCGTCGATTCGATGTCTGAGAGAATCGAGCAAATTTCCGGACGGGCGCAAAGCGTGTCCGCCATCGCTAGTGAGGCGTCGAGACAAGCGGCTGAGGGCGGGCAAACGATCGAGGCGGGCGTCGCGCAAATGAACAAAGTGAACGATACGGTCGAGCGGCTGGCTGACCTCATTAAAGGGCTTGGCCACCGTTCCGAGCAAATCGGCTCCATCATCGAAGCGATCCGCAATATTGCGGCGCAGACGAATTTGCTTGCGTTAAATGCCGCGATTGAGGCGGCGCGCGCCGGGGAGCACGGGCGCGGCTTTGCCGTCGTCGCCGATGAGGTGCGCAAACTCGCCGAGCAGTCGGCGGAATCGGCGCAGCAAATCGCCGAGCTGATCGCCGCTATTCAAGACGAAACGGCTCGTGCCGTCCAATCGATGGAGTCGGTCGTCCATGAGGTGGCGAGCGGAACGGGGGTCATTCGCGCTTCCGGGGAAACATTTGCCCGCATTCGCGCTGCCGTCGATGAAGTCGCTGTGCAAATTCGCGACGTATCGTCGGCGGTCAGCGAGATGGCCGCTTCTTCCGAGCAAATCGCCCGCTCTGTCCGGCTTGTCGCTGATGTGGCCGAATCGACGTCCGCCGGCGCCCAGGAAGTGTCGGCGGCGACCGAAGAACAGTTGGCGTCGATGGAGGAAATTTCGGCTTCGGCCGCGTCGCTCTCGAAAATGGCGGACGATTTGCAGGCGATTGTCAACAAGTTTTCATTATGATGAGCGCCTTTTATGGCGTTCATTTTTTTCCATATGGTTATGGCGAAAGGGAAGAAAGGCGATTTTTCGCGTTGCCATGTATAAAACGATTTGTGGATGGCGAAAACGTATGAAAGAAATGGTTCCATGCACAGCTGTTTTTATGTATAATGATGGTTGACACAAGTCCCACAACAGAAAGCAGTGACGCGCTATGGCTGAAAAAGTCGCCGTCATCGTCGGGCCGACGGCGGTCGGCAAAACGAAGCTCGGCATCGCGTTGGCGAAAAAGCTGGGCGGAGAGGTCATCAGCGGCGATTCGATGCAAATTTATAAAGGGATGGACATTGGCACGGCGAAAGTGAAGCCCGATGAGATGGAAGGAATCCCGCATCATTTGCTGGACATCAAAGAGCCGTGCGAACCGTTTTCCGTCGTCGAATTTCAGCGGCTTTGCCGTGCGCTCATCACCGAGATTTCGGCGCGCGGCCGGCTGCCGATCATCGTCGGCGGCACCGGGCTGTACATTCAGGCAGCCCTTTACGATTACCAATTTTCCGCCGCCCCTTCCGACGAAGCGTACCGCCGGGCGCTCAAACAGCTGGCGGCCGAGCAAGGAGCCGAAGCGCTTCACCGGCGGCTTGAGGCGGTTGATCCAATAAGTGCGGCCCGCATTCATCCGCACAACATCCGCCGCGTCATCCGCGCCTTAGAAGTGTATCATTGCACCGGGAAGCCGTTCAGCGAGTGGCAGCAAGGGCAGTCAAAGCGGCTTTTGTATGAGGCGGCCATCGTTGGCTTGACGGCGGAGCGGGAGGCGCTTTACCGCCGCATCAACGAGCGGGTCGATGAGATGATCGCCGCAGGGTTGATCGAAGAGGCGAGAGCGCTTTATGACCGCGGCCTGCGCGACTGCCAGGCGGTGCAAGCCATCGGCTACAAGGAGCTGTACGACTATTTTGACGGCCGCGTTTCCCTTGATGAAGCGATCGAGCTGCTGAAACAAAATTCGCGCCGCTATGCGAAACGGCAGCTCACTTGGTTTCGCAACCAAATGCCGGTGAAATGGTTTGACATGACCGACGCCGAGCAGTTCGCCGCCAAGGTGCAGGAAATTTCTCGCTATGTAGCAGGAAAGCTTCAACTTGAAGCGAATATATAAGTATATCCTTAGAGAGAAAAGAGGAGGACGTTTGATGAAAAATACGATCAATATTCAAGACCAGTTTTTAAACCAGCTGCGCAAAGAGGGCATTCAAGTGACCGTCTTCTTATTGAACGGCTTCCAACTGCGCGGGTACATTAAAGGGTTTGACAACTTCACCGTACTTTTGGAAGTGCAAGGAAAACAACAGCTCATTTACAAGCACGCCATTTCGACGTTTGCGCCGGAGCGGAACATCCATTTTGAAACCGAACAGTAAGACCGACGGTACATATGCCGCCGAAAAAAGGCGCCTTCCTTCGCGGAGGGCGCTTTTTGCCATTTTCCGTTTTCCTTCCGCGCCCGCTATTTGATCGACAAGCTCCTGCGTCACCCGAAGGGAAGTGAGGGACGAGGTGAATTCAGGCGTAAACCGCCGCTTTTGTGAATAAACATATACAAACTTTTTCCGCTATAGCCGACCCGCTGTTCGCTTGGGCGATTGTCACGGATCGGCGGCGGCGTACGTATACTAATAGCAAAAGCGCGAGGCGCCGGCAGCGAATGCGGAACGTGTGCGGATGGCAGAAAACGGGAAGCGAGGTGACGCCCTTTGTCGGAATTGACGATGAACAAGGCGAAAGGGCAAATCAACATCGTGTTGAACTCCAAAACGGTAAACCATTTAGTGAAAGAAGAGAGAAACGACTGGCTCGATGGCGAAGAGCATCAGGCGCTTCGCAACATCCAGAAAGAACTTGACCAATTGATCGGGCTCGATCATGTCAAAAAAATTGTCAAGGAAATTTACGCCTGGCTGTACATTAACCGGATGCGCAAAGAAAACGGCTTAAAAGCGAACCGCCAGGCGCTCCATATGATTTTCAAAGGCAATCCCGGCACCGGCAAAACGACGGTGGCGCGCTTGCTCGGCAAGCTGTTTTTTGAGATGAACGTGCTGTCCAAAGGGCATTTCATCGAGGCGGAGCGGGCCGATTTGGTCGGAGAGTACATCGGGCATACGGCGAGCAAAACGCGCGATTTGATCAAAAAAGCGCGCGGCGGAATTTTGTTCATCGATGAAGCGTATTCGCTCGCCCGCGGGGGCGAAAAAGATTTCGGCAAAGAAGCGATTGACACGCTTGTCAAAGGGATGGAAGACTATTGCGACGACTTGGTTGTGATTTTGGCCGGCTATCCGAAAGAAATGGACTATTTTTTATCGTTGAACCCAGGGTTGCCGTCGCGCTTTCCGCTGACGATCGAGTTTCCGGACTATACCGTCGAAGAGCTCGTGCAAATCGCCAAACAAATGCTGCGCGAACGCGAGTATGAAATGACGCCGGAAGCGGAGCGGAAACTGTACATTCATCTCGAAGGGACGCTGGAAGCGACCGGCCGCCTCAAGTTCAGCAACGGCCGCTATGTGCGCAATTTGATCGAAAAAGCGATCCGCAAGCAGGCGGTCCGTCTTCTGCACGAAGGGCGCTATGACAAAAAAGAGCTGATGACGATCCGCGACCGCGATTTCGTCTTCCATGCGTAAAACGAAAGGGGTCTCCTTTTCGTTTTTTTTTTGTGCCGTAAAAAGAGGAATGCCGGCCAAAAGAGCGAATACATAAACAACGGGGGCATATGCACTAAATTATTTGAATTGTCTGTCTATGGGATCCGCCCGCCCTCTGTCGAGACACGAAAAAGGGGGAGAAGGCGTTTGTACGTGACGATTGGAGAGATGTTTTCCCAAACAGTGCGAAAGTTTCCGGACCGGGAAGCGGTTGTCGAAGTGGCGACCGGGCGCCGCTATACGTACGCCGAATGGGAGCGGGAGGTCAACCGGTGGGCGAACGCGTTTTTGGAAGCGGGCGTCCGCAAAGGAGACCGCGTTTCGACGGTGCTGTACAATACGCTTGAGCTCGCGACCGCTTTGTTTGCCTGCGCCAAAATCGGCGCGGTGTTCAATCCGATCAACTTTCGGCTGAGGGCGGAAGAAATTGCCTATATTTTGATGGACGCCGAGCCGAAAATTGTGCTGTTTGAACGGGCGGTGGAACCGGAACTTGCCGCGATTCACAGCCGTTTCCCGCACGTGTCATTTTGGTCGATCGACCGCGATCCGCCGCCGTTTGCCAAAAACGCTCACGAGCAGGCCGCGCGGGCTGGAGAGGAAGCGCCGCGTGTTCATGTGGATGAGAGCGATCTTTATGCCATTATGTATACAAGCGGCACAACTGGGCGTCCAAAAGGAGTGATGCACCGTCACCGCGACATGATCGAGCAAAGCGTCATTTGCCATGGCGTCATGCGCATCCGCGAGACGGATCGCGGGCTGGCGGCAGCGCCGCTGTTCCATTGCGCCGAGCTGCATTGCTGCTTGCTGCCGCGCGTGCATGCCGGAGCGGCGAGCGTCATTTTGCACCATTTTGACGCCAAGCTCGTGCTTGAAACGATCGAACGGGAGCGGATTACGATCCTATTCGGAGCCCCAACGATGTGGAACATGATCTTGCAGGAGAATGTAAGCGGTTACGATTTATCTTCGCTTCGCCTCGGCCTATACGGCGCCGCTCCGATGGCTCCAGCCCTTGTCAGGCAATGCCAAGAGCGGCTCGGCATCGAGCTGATTCAAGCGTACGGCATGACGGAAATGGGGCCGGCGGTGACGTTTTTGTTGGAAGACGAGCAGCTGAAAAAAGCCGGTTCCGCTGGACGCGCCTGCCTGAACCATGAGATCCGCGTCGTCCGCGCGCGTGAAGACGGGCCGTCCGACCCAGACGATGTGCTGCCGCCATATGAAGTCGGTGAAATTGTGATGCGCGGGCCGTGCATGATGGCCGGCTACTACAAGCGCGAGGAAGCGACGGAAAAAGCGTTGTACAAAGGTTGGTATCATTCCGGTGACCTCGGCTACCTTGATGAAGACGGCTACTTGTATGTCGCCGACCGGGTCGATGACATGGTGATCAGCGGCGGGGAAAACGTCTATCCGCGCGAAGTCGAGGACGTGTTGTACGAGCATCCGAAAGTGCTTGATGTCGCTGTGCTCGGCGAGCCGGATGAGCTGTGGGGCGAAAAAGTCGTCGCCTTCGTCGTCAAAAAAGACGACCTCCTGACCGCCGATGAGCTCGAGCAGTTTTGCAAAACGAGCGACCGCCTTGCTCCGTACAAACGTCCGCGCGCCTACTATTTCATCGATGCTCTGCCCCGCAACGCGAGCGGGAAAATCCAAAAGTTTTTGCTGCGCGAACAGCTGAAAAAACAGGCGGCGGGCGGAACAGAGAAAAAGTGACCGAACAGAAGAGAGGGATGAACGGGTGACGGCTCGCTATTTGCGTGAGGAGCACCATATGTTCCGCGCGGCGTTTCGCAAGTTTTTGGAAAAAGAAGCGTACCCGCATTATAACGATTGGGAGAAGCGCGGCATCATTCCGCGTTCGTTTTGGGCGAAGATGGGCGAGAACGGCTTTCTTTGCCCCTGGGTCGATGAGAAGTATGGGGGTCTAAACGCCGATTTTGCCTATTCGGTTGTCATTAACGAAGAACTAGAAAAAGTTGGATCGAGCCTCGTCGGCATCGGCTTGCACAACGACATTGTCACGCCGTATATCGCATCGTACGGAACGGAGGAGCAAAAACAAAAATGGCTGCCAAAATGCGTCACCGGCGAGCTCATCACGGCGATCGCCATGACCGAGCCAGGCGCCGGTTCGGATTTGGCGAACATTTCAACGACGGCCATCAAAGACGGCGATTATTACATCGTCAACGGACAAAAAACGTTTATCACGAACGGCATTCATGCCGACTTGATCGTCGTCGCCTGCAAAACCGATCCGCAGGCAAAGCCGCCGCACCGCGGCATCAGCCTGCTTGTCGTGGAGCGGGATACGCCGGGGTTTACGCGCGGCCGGAAGCTTGAGAAAGTCGGGCTGCACGCCCAAGATACCGCTGAGCTGTTTTTCCAAGATGCGAAAGTGCCGGCGCATAACTTGCTCGGCGAAGAAGGAAAAGGTTTTTACTATTTGATGGAAAAGCTCCAGCAGGAGCGGCTCGTTGTCGCCATTGCCGCCCAAACGGCGGCGGAAGTGATGTTTTCCTTGACGAAGCAATATGTCAAACAGCGCACGGCGTTCGGCAAACGGGTGAGCGAGTTTCAGACCGTCCAGTTCCGCCTTGCGAGATGGCGACGGAAATCACCCTTGGCCGCGCGTTTGTCGACCGTGTCATCGAGGAGCATATGGCAGGAAAACAGATCGTCACCGAAGTGTCGATGGCGAAATGGTGGATTACCGAGATGGCCAAACGCGTCGCCGCCGAGGCGATGCAGCTGCACGGCGGCTACGGCTATATGGAAGAATACGAGATTGCCCGGCGCTATCGCGACATTCCCGTAAGCGCCATCTACGCCGGGACGAACGAGATGATGAAAACGATCATCGCCCGGCAGCTAGATTTGTAGAGAGAGGGAAAGACATGCTTCATGGCATTGTAGTCGTTGATTTTTCCCATTACTTGCCCGGCCCGTTTGCCAGCTGGCGGCTCGCGCAGCTCGGAGCGGACGTCATCAAAATCGAGCCGCCGTCCGGCGACCGGCTGCGCCCGTTCGCCGAGGGCCGGTTGTTTGCCGCCTATAACGCCGGTAAACAAAGCATCGCTCTTGATTTAAAGACGGAGGCGGGGCGCGAGCAAGCCCGGCGGCTCGCCGCCCGCGCCGATGTGGTGATCGAAAGCTTCCGCCCCGGGGTGATGGCGCGGCTTGGGCTCGGTTATGACGATATGTGCCGCATGAACGAACAAATCATCTATTGCTCGATCAGCGGCTTCGGTCAACAGAGCGGCCGCTCATTGCTTGGCAGCCATGATTTAAACTATATGGCGCTCTCCGGCTTATTGGCGCAGCTGGCCGATGAACGCGGCCGACCGGTTCATCCGAAGATCACGCTTGCCGATTTTATCGGCGGCATGGCGGCGGCCGAGCGCGTGTTGGCGGCGCTGTTTGCCCGCGAGCGGACCGGCAAGGGGGCTTATCTTGACGTCTCGCTTGTGGACGGATTGGTCGCGATGATGGCTGGCCATTTTGCCATTGAACACGGCGGTGGGCCGAAGACCGGTCTTTCCGAGTTGTCTGGGGAGGTGGTGTGCTATCAGCTGTACGAGACAAAAGACGGCCGTTATATGAGTTTAGCGGCGCTCGAGCCGCACTTTTGGCGGCGGTTTTGCGAGGCGGTCGGCCATCCGGAATGGACGGAGGCGCAATGGGCGCCGGCGCGATCGGGGGAAGCCGTATATGACGAGCTCGCCGCCTTGTTCCGTGAAAAGACATTGGATGAGTGGAGCGCGTTCGCCGAAGCGGTCGACGTCTGCCTTGCCCCGGTGCTGGAGACGGGTGAGGCGAAGGCGCTGTTTGCTGACAGCCGGCTCCGCCATCTCGTTCGGCTGCAGCCGGGCGGCGTGTGGACGGCCGCACATGGGCCGGACGGCCAATGGGGCGGCGGGGAGCCGCCTAAAGTCAATGAACATGCGCATTTGGTAAAGGGGGAGGAATAACCGATGATGAAAACACCGTTAAACATTTCCATGATGCTTGAGCGGGCGGAGTTGTTTTTCCCAAAAAAGCAAGTCGTTTCGCGCATGAAAGGCGGCATCGTCCGCCATACATACAAGGAGATCGGCGAGCGGACGCGCAGGCTGTCAAGCGTGTTGAAGCGGATCGGGGTGGAAGTCGGCGACCGCGTTGGCACGTTCGCTTGGAATCATCACCGCCATTTGGAAGCGTATTTTGCCATTCCCGGCATCGGGGCGGTGCTCCATACGATCAACATCCGCCTCTCCGCGCAGCATATCGCTTACATCATCAACCACGCCGATGACCGTGTGCTGCTGATCGATGATGATTTGCTGCCGGCAATTGAAGCGATCAAGGACGAGATCCCGAACGTACGCGCTTTCATCGTCATGACCGATGCCGACGAGCTGCCGGAAACGAAGCTCTCGCCGGTGTACCATTACGAGAAACTGCTTGCCGAGGGCGATCCAACATTTCCGTTCTTGAAAGACCTCGATGAATACCAACCGGCTGGTATGTGTTATACGTCGGCGACAACGGGAAATCCGAAAGGGGTTGTGTATACGCACCGCAGCACCGTCTTGCACGCGATGGCGTTAGGGCTGGCTGATACGCAAGGGTTATGCGAGCGCGATGTCGTCATGCCGGTCGTACCGATGTTCCATGTCAACGCGTGGGGGCTGCCGTTTGCCGCTACTTGGTTCGGTTCGACGATCGTCATGCCGGGTCCGGCGTTTACGCCGAAAGTGCTTGCCGAGCTGATTGACGCCGAACGAGTGACGATCACCGCTGGCGTGCCGACGATTTGGCTCGGGCTGTTGCAAGAGTTGGAGAAAGGAAACTATGACGTCAGCAGCCTGACGCGCGTCATTTGCGGCGGTTCAGCCGCGCCGAAAGGGATCATCCGCGCGTTTGAAGAAAAATACGGCATTCCGTTCATTCACGCGTACGGCATGACCGAAACGAGCCCGCTTGTGCTTGTCTCACGCCTGAAAAGCTATCAAGACGGGCTGTCGTACGAGGAGAAACTTGATGTTCGCGCCAAGCAAGGGCTGCTTGCGCCGGGGCTTGAGATGAAAGTGATCGGCCAAAACGGGCCGGTTCGCTGGGACGGCCAGGAAATGGGCGAGCTTTGCTTGCGCGGTCCGTGGATTGCGGCCGAGTATTACAACGATGAGAGAACGAACGAAGCATTTCGCGATGGCTGGCTCCATACCGGCGATGTCGTCACCGTGGACGAAGAAGGGTTTGTGAAAATTGTCGACCGGACGAAGGATGTCATTAAAAGCGGCGGCGAATGGATTTCATCGGTTGATTTGGAGAATGCGCTTATGGCCCATGAGGCGGTGTTCGAAGCGGCGGTCGTCGCTGTGCCGCATCCGAAATGGCAAGAGCGCCCGATTGCCTGCGTCGTGCTGAAAGAAGGCAAAAGCGTGACAAAAGAAGAGCTGTACGACTTTTTGCGCCCGCAATTTACAAAATGGTGGCTGCCGGATGACATTGTGTTTCTCGATGAAATTCCGAAAACGAGCGTCGGCAAGTTTTTGAAGCGGAAACTGCGCGATGAGATGGCAGCGCGCTATGCCGATGCGGCGAAGGAGTAAAGGAGGCGGACACCGTGGCAGACACCATTGCGGTCATCGGCGCCGGGGTGATGGGAAGCGGCATCGCGCAAACGGCGGCGATGGCGGGAAAAACGGTGTATTTATATGACGTGTCCGAAGCGGCCTTGCAAAATGGGCTCGCTTCGGCGGAAAAAAGCTTGCGCCGCTTTGTCAAAACCGGCGGGCTGTCCGAGCCGGAAGCGCGAGCGGCGCTCGGGCGCATCCGCTCGACCGTCGATTTGGCCGAAGCGGTGCGCGGGGCGGATGTCGTCATCGAAGCCGTGCCGGAAAACTTGGCGCTGAAAAAAGACGTGTTTCAGCAGCTTGATCAACTGGCGAAGCCGGACGCCATTTTAGCGACCAACACATCCGAGCTGAGCGTCACGGCGCTTGCCGCCGCGACGAAGCGGCCGGAAAACGTCATCGGCATGCATTGGTTCAATCCGGCGCCAGTGATGAAGTTGATCGAAATTGTGAAAGGTGAGACGACTTCTGACGACACAGTCGACGCCATCCGTCGGCTGTCTGTGGAGCTTGGCAAAGAAACGGTCGTCGTGAAAGACCGGCAAGGATTTGTGACGACAAGAGCGATCGCCGCTCATATGATCGAGTGCATCCGCATGTACGAAGAGGGAGTAGCCTCTGTGGAAGACATCGATAAAGCGGTGCGCCTTGGGCTCAATTACCCGATGGGTCCCTTTGAGCTCGCCGACATGGTCGGGCTTGATACGCTCCTGTTTGTGAGTGAAAACATGACGGAAGCATACGGCGACCGGTTCCGGGCGCCTCAGCTTTTGCGCAAGCTCGTTGAAGCCGGGCATTTAGGGCGGAAAACAGGGAAAGGGTTCTATACGTATGCAAAATGAACAAGCGCCTCTCACGGAGAGGTGGACAGAAACGGGCTCGTTTGGCGGCGCCGCGGTGCATCGTTGGATACAACGGTGCGGCTGCGCCGTCAAGGCGTGGCGTTGACAACATCAACAAGGAGGAGAAAATGGTGCGTGAAGCGGTGATTGTGGAAGCCGTCAGGACGCCGGTCGGCAAGCGAAACGGCGTCTTCCGGGATGTTCATCCGGTGCATCTTGCCGCGGTGGTGCTCGATGAAGTCGTGCGCCGGGCGGGCATTGAGAAACGGATGGTCGAAGACATCGTCATGGGCTGCGTGACGCCGATCGCCGAACAAGGGTACAACATCGGCCGGCTGGCGGCGCTCGAGGCCGGATTCCCGATCGAAGTGCCGGCCGTGCAAATCAACCGAATGTGCGGCTCGGGGCAGCAGGCGATTCATTTCGCCGCCCAGGAAATCCGCTCTGGCGATATGGATGTCACGATCGCCGCCGGAGTCGAAAGCATGACGAAAGTGCCGATTTTAAGCGATGGCAACGAGCAGACGATTCCGCCGTCGCTTCATGAAAAATACGAATTCATCCACCAGGCGTCTCGGCTGAGCGGATCGCCAAAAAATACGGCCTGACGCGCGCGGAGCTGGATGCCTATGCCTACGAAAGCCATCGGCGCGCCTTGGCCGCCTTGCGCGAGGGGAAATTTCGCGCCGAAATCGTTCCGGTGAAAGGGCTTGACCGCGATGGCCGCGAAATCCTTGTCACCGATGATGAAGGGCCGCGGGCCGATACATCACCGGAAGCGCTCGCCGCGCTCAAGCCGGTGTTTCAAGAAGACGGCGTCATCACCGCCGGCAATGCGAGCCAAATGAGCGACGGGGCGGCTGCTGTGCTTTTGATGGAACGGGAGGCGGCGAGGCGGTTCGGACTGAAGCCGAAAGCGCGCATTGTCGCGCAAACGGTCGTCGGCTCCGACCCAACGTATATGCTGGATGGCGTCATCCCGGCGACGAGGCAAGTATTGAAAAAAGCCGGCCTCACGATCGACGACATCGACCTTATTGAAATCAATGAAGCGTTCGCCCCGGTCGTGCTCGCTTGGCAAAAGGAAATCGGCGCTCCGCTTGAGAAGGTGAA
Source organism: Geobacillus sp. WSUCF1 (assembly GCF_000422025.1). NCBI lineage: Bacteria > Bacillati > Bacillota > Bacilli > Caryophanales > Anoxybacillaceae > Geobacillus > Geobacillus sp. WSUCF1. Next base: position 12,315 of record NZ_ATCO01000132.1, read on the forward strand.
TGTCAACGGCGGCGCCATTGCGCTTGGCCATCCGCTCGGCGCCACCGGTGCGAAGCTCATGACATCGCTCGTTCACGAACTGGAACGGCGCGGCGGCCGCTATGGGCTATTGACGATTTGCATCGGCCACGGGATGGCGACGGCGACGATCATCGAACGGGAGTAAGGGCAACGTGCGGAAAAACATTTGTGTGACACACGCTCGACAGCGGGGGCGCCCGCTGTTTTTTCTTTCGTGACGGGAACATAAAAGTATGGGACGGAGCCAGTGCCGTGTGATAAGATGAAAGAAAAGAAAGTGAAAGGGGAAGCGCAGTGCAGAAGGAGAAGCCGTTTTACACGTATCGCGACATTGAACATTGGGAAGGAAATTGGGAACTGATCGATGGCGTTCCCTATTTATTGGCGTCTCCGTCGTTTGAGCACCAGTATGTGGTCGGACAACTGCACCTTGCATTGGCTTCGCATTTTCAGGCGCGCGGCTGTCATGTTATTCTTGCCCCGTTTAATGTTCAGCTTGATCCTGAAGAGCCGGAACGGATGGCGAAAACGGTTGTTCAGCCGGATTTATCAGTCGTTTGTCGGGTTGAGCAAATCGGGAATCGGCGAATGAAAGGGGCTCCCGATCTCGTTGTGGAAGTGCTGTCGCCAAGCACCGCCCTGCGCGATCGAAACCAGAAATACTATTTATACGAAAAATATGGGGTGCATGAATATTGGATGGTAGACCCCAGCAATCGAACGATCGAAGTGCTCAGCTGGCAAGATGGACGATTCGAGCAGCGAGCGGTTTTCGGGCCAAGCGATGAGTTGGTTTCGTTTTGGCAACCGGATTTGACGGTTTCGCTCGCCCCCGTGTTTCCTCCGGAAGAAAGCGATGTGTAGCTGATGGAGAACAGCCTTGTTTGACTGCCATCTCTGGAAATAACGGCTTCGCCTTTGATGTCAGCAGCAGAAAGAAGAACGCATAGGGGGATCGATGCCATGAAACAACCTGTTCTCGCTTCCTTGTGTTTATCGCTTGCTGCCAGCATTTGGGGCGGGATGTACGTCGTGAGCAAATACGTGTTGGACTACATTCCGTCGTTTACGCTCGTCTGGCTGCGCTACGCCGTTGCCTTGATTGTGCTCGGTGCCATCGCCGCGGTGAAACGCGAGCGCCCGCCGAAAAACGGGCGTGATTGGGGAATGGTCATCGCGATCGGAATCATCGGCTACGTCGTTTCTATTTCCTTGCAGTTTGTCGGCACGAAATGGTCGAACGCCCATACTGCTTCGCTCATTACCGCCTCAACGCCGGCGTTTGTCGTCTTGTTTGCCCGCTGGCTGCTTGGCGAGGCGCTTACATGGCGGAAAATGGCCGCGCTGCTACTGGCGACAGCGGGTGTCATCGTCATCGTTGGCCTCGGGGGCAGCGGGGAGTCGACGTTCGCTGGAAATATGGCGTTAGTCGGCGCGGCGATCACTTGGGCGCTGTTGTCGGTGCTGGTGAAAATGGCGTCAGCTCGCCTGTCCGTGTTTTCGGTCACTACGTATGCCATTTTTGTGGCATTCATTGGCATGACCCCGATGATGTTCGCCGAAGGGCCAGGGCTTGCCGCGAGCCATTGGAGCGTTCCCGTCGCCCTTGGAGTGTTGTATCTTGGCGTTGTATCGACGGCGGGGGCATTTTTTCTTTGGAACAAAGGGATGGAAATGATCGACGCCGGCGTCGGCTCGCTCTTTTTCTTTTTCCAGCCGCTTGTCGGCTCGCTCTTTGGCTGGCTGCTGTTGCATGAGGAGCTCACCGCCTCGTTTTGGCTTGGTGGGGCGCTGATCGTTGCTGGGGTGGTCGTGGCGGTGCGAAGCGGGCAAAGCGCGTAAAGGAAAGCGTCAGCAAACTATATAGATGCAACGAAGAAGTTTAACATATCCTTGACGGAAAAGCGGTTTTCCCCTTTTCGACTGTCGGAGGAAAGCCACAGGCTTCTCCGTCACGCCTTGGCGTGACGGAGGACCGAACAACCGCCTGCTTCACAGACCCATATATGGGTCTTTAAGCCGCGTTGTTCGGTCACTCGACAGTCGGATGAAATGACCGGTAAAAAAGAAAAATGGCAAAGCTTTAAATTGCATCTATATAAAAGCGAGGAGCCGTCTATCTTTTCGTACGAATCAATGAGTAGATGTTGTTTTTGCCATTTGATCATTGCTCGCCCGCTTTTTCTCCAACCGCCCGCCGCGGCAGCTTCCAACCGTATGTGTACGACAAAATGCGGAGGGCGGCGACGACAATCAACAGCACATACAGCTCCATGGGCGATTCGGCCCATTTCAGCCCAACGGCGAGACCGGCGAGAATGGCCCAGGCGGCATAAATTTCTGCGCGCAACACGAGCGGCTTTCTTCCCGCCAACACGTCACGGATCATGCCGCCGCCGCTTCCGGTCAACACCGCGGCGACGATGACCGCGCTTAATGGATGCCCCATGTTGACGGCATGCAGCGCCCCTTGAATGGCGAACGCGGACAACCCAAGGGCGTCAAAAAAGTTGCCCCACCGCTTCCACGGCGGCAGCATTTGCTTTGGGAACAAATACACAACTGTCATGGCCGCCAAAGCGACAAGAAAGAGCGGCTGCTGTTCCCATAACGCCGACACGGGAACGCCGATCAGCAAGTTGCGCACCGCTCCGCCGCCAAAGGCGGTGACGATTCCCAAAATGTACACCCCAAGCAAGTCGTACTCCTCTTCCATGGCGACGATCGCCCCGCTGATGGCAAAGGCGATCGTGCCGATGATGCTCAATACTTCCCACGTCATTCGTGCTGTTCCTTTCCGTGTCGTGTTCTTGTATCATTGTAGAGGCAAAAGCGGCGGAAAATCAATCGTTTTTTTGGAACGAACTAGCAGACCGACGGTGGGATTTGGTATCATGAACGTAGAGAACATGTTCGCCGCGAGGGAAAGGAAGGGGGATGCCATGAGCCGTGAACAAGCGATCCTTGTCGGCTGCCAGCTCGCTGGTGTCGATGATGAACGGTTTCGCTATTCGATGGAGGAGCTCGCTTCGCTCGTTGCGACGGCGAACGGCGAGGTTGTGGCAGAGGTGACGCAAAAACGTGAAGCGCCGCATCCGGCGACGTATATCGGCAAAGGAAAAACGGAAGAGCTCGCCGCCCTTGTGAAGGAACTCGAACCGGATCTTGTCGTTTTCAACAGCGAGCTTTCCCCAAGCCAAGCGCGCAATTTGACGAACCTGCTTGGCGAGGTGAAAGTCCTTGACCGGACGCAGCTCATTTTAGACATTTTTGCTCAGCGCGCCCGATCGAAAGAAGGAAAGCTGCAAGTCGAGCTCGCCCAGCTGGAGTATATGCTGCCGCGCCTTAGCGGCCAAGGGGAGGCGCTGTCTCGCTTGGGCGGCGGCATCGGCACGCGCGGTCCGGGGGAGACGAAGCTGGAGACCGACCGCCGTCACATTCGCCGCCGCATTGACGATATTAAAGGCGAACTTCGCCGGGTGGCTGAGCATCGCGAACGCTACCGCGAGCGCCGGCAAAAAAACCGCGCCTTTCAAGTGGCGCTTGTCGGCTATACGAACGCCGGCAAGTCGACGATTTTCAACCGGCTGACCGCCGCCGATTCGTTCGAGGAAAACTTGCTGTTTGCCACGCTCGACCCGTTGACGCGCAAATGCGTCTTGCCATGCGGCTACACGGTGCTTCTCACCGATACGGTCGGGTTCATTCAAGACTTGCCGACGACGCTTGTCGCTGCGTTTCGCTCGACGCTTGAAGAAGTGAAGGAAGCGGATTTATTGCTTCACGTCGTCGATTCGTCGCATCCGGACTACGCCGAGCATGAGCGGACGGTATCGCGGCTCTTGGCGGAACTAGGGGCTTCTTCCATTCCGGCCGTCACCGTTTACAATAAAAGCGACCGGCAAACGCTGGAATTTCTCCCGACGACAACCGATGCGATCGTGATGAGCGCGCTCTCGGCTGCCGATGTCGACCGGCTCCGCCGCTTTATTGAAGAAGCGGTGAAACGGCAAATGGTTCATTATGACGTATCGATCCCGAGCGGGGAAGGAAAACTGCTCGCCCAGCTAAAATCGGACACCATTTTGCACGAATGGCATTATAATGAACAGGGGGGCACGTACGACTGCCAAGGGTACGTGCTGCCAGCGCATCCCTTGTATGGGGAATTGCAATCATTCCAACGGTAGAAAGGGTTCATCGATGTTTTGGACACAATGGAAACATGGAGAAACGATCGCTGCACTTGTTGAGGAAGTCGAACGGCAAATTGCGCCGATCCACCGGCGCATCGACCGGATGGTCGATGCGAACCAATATCGTGTGCTCGACAGTTTCCGCCGCCATCAAGTGAGCGACGGGCATTTCATCCCATCGACCGGGTATGGCTATGACGATATCGGCCGCGATACGCTTGACCGCATTTACGCCGATGTATTCGGGGCGGAAGCGGGGCTTGTGCGCCCGCAAATCATCTCCGGCACGCACGCGATTGCCATCGCTTTGTTCGGCGTGTTGCGCCCGGGCGATGAACTGCTTTACATCACCGGCGCTCCGTACGATACGCTTGAGGAAATCGTCGGCGTCCGCGGCCGCGGCGTCGGCTCGCTGAAAGAGTTTGGCATCCGCTACCGAAGCGTGCCGCTTACGGCGGACGGGGCCGTTGATTTTCCGGCGGTGCGCGGGGCGATGAACGAGCGGACGAAAATGATCGGCATTCAACGTTCGCGCGGCTATGCGACACGCCCGTCGTTTACGGTCGACGAAATCGCGGAGATGATCGCTTTTGTCAAAGCGATTAAGCCCGACGTCGTCGTGTTTGTCGACAACTGCTACGGCGAGTTTGTGGAGGAGAAAGAGCCGTGTCATGTCGGCGCCGATTTGATGGCCGGCTCCCTCATTAAAAACCCGGGCGGGGGCTTGGCGAAAACAGGCGGCTATATCGTTGGGAGGCAAAAATACGTCGAAGCGTGCGCTTACCGGATGACCTCGCCGGGCATCGGAGCGGAAGTCGGTCCGTCACTGTATGCGTTGCCGGAGATGTACCAAGGGTTTTTCCTCGCCCCTCACATTGTCGGCCAGGCGCTCAAAGGAGCGGTGTTTACGGCGGCGATGCTCGAGCGCATCGGGCTTTCGACATCGCCGTCGTGGAAGGAGAAGCGCACGGACCTTGTGCAATCGGTCCGCTTTGACGATCCAGAACAAATGGTTGCTTTTTGTCAAGCCATCCAAGCCGCTTCTCCCGTCAACGCCCATTTTACCCCGCACCCAAGCGAGATGCCGGGCTATGAAGACAAAGTCATCATGGCGGCCGGCACGTTCGTGCAGGGCGCGAGCATCGAGCTAACGGCAGACGGGCCGCTGCGGCCGCCATATGTCGCCTACGTGCAAGGCGGGCTGACGTATTCACACGTCAAAATCGCCATTTGTTCAGCCGTCCACCGTTTGCTTGAACAGCAGTTGATTTGTTTGTGAGAAAATGTAACGCTTCATTGACTCGTTTCTTGACATTATGGTAAAATGAAGGTATCAAAAGCGAGGAGGAATTGGCATGAGCAGCCATATTCGTCGTTCCATGCCATTGTTTCCGATTGGGATCGTGATGCAGCTGACGGATCTATCGGCCCGCCAAATCCGCTATTACGAAGAGCACGGCCTCGTCACGCCAGCGCGCACGGAAGGCAACCGGCGGCTGTTTTCGCTCAATGACATTGACCGCTTGCTGGAAATTAAAGATTTGATCGACCAAGGCGTCAACTTGGCGGGCATTAAGCAAATTTTTGCCGCGCGGGAGGAAGGACGCCACCAGCAGGCGGAGAAAGTCGAAAAAGTAGGAAAACCGAAGCTGTCGGACGAAGAACTGCGCGAAATTTTGCGGAATGAATTGCTGCAGGCCGGGCGGTTCCAGCGCGCATCGCTTCGCCAAGGAGATCTCGCTCGCTTCTTTCATTAATGACGGAACATGATTTCCGAGCCGGGGAGGAGTTTGGACATGGCAAAATATACGCGTGACGACATTCTACACATCGTCAAAGAGGAAAATGTCAAGTACATCCGCCTGCAATTCACCGATATTTTGGGCACGATCAAAAACGTCGAAATTCCGATCAGCCAGCTGGAGAAAGCGCTTAACAACAAAATTATGTTTGACGGGTCGTCGATCGAAGGATTTGTCCGCATTGAAGAGTCGGATATGTATTTGTATCCGGACTTGGATACGTTCGTCATTTTCCCGTGGACCGCAGAAAAAGGGAAAGTCGCCCGCTTTATCTGCGACATTTACAACCCGGACGGCACGCCGTTTGAAGGCTGCCCACGCTACAACTTGAAGCGGATGCTGAAAGAGATGGAGGCGCTTGGCTTCAACGCCTTTAACTTAGGAGCTGAGCCTGAATTCTTCCTTTTCAAGCTTGACGAAAAAGGACACCCGACGATGGAGCTGAACGATCGCGGCGGCTATTTCGATTTGGCGCCGACCGATCTTGGGGAAAACTGCCGGCGCGACATTGTGCTCGAGCTTGAGGAAATGGGGTTTGAAATCGAAGCGTCCCATCATGAAGTCGCCCCGGGCCAGCATGAGATCGATTTTAAATACGCCCATGCGATTAAAGCGTGCGACGACATTCAAACGTTTAAGCTCGTCGTCAAAACGATCGCCCGCAAACATGGATTGCATGCGACCTTTATGCCGAAGCCGATTTTTGGGATTAACGGTTCAGGAATGCATTGCAACCTGTCGCTGTTCCGCAACGGTGAAAACGCCTTTTTCGATCCGAACGGCGACTTGCAGTTGAGCGATACGGCACGGCAGTTTATCGCCGGTGTGCTGAAGCATGCGCCGAACTTTACGGCGGTGACGAACCCGACCGTCAACTCGTACAAGCGGCTTGTTCCAGGCTATGAAGCGCCGTGCTACGTCGCTTGGTCGGCGCGCAACCGCAGCCCGCTCATCCGCATTCCAGCTTCGCGCGGCATGAGCACGCGCATTGAGGTGCGCAGCGTTGACCCGTCGGCCAACCCATACTTGGCCATGGCGGTGCTTTTAGCCGCTGGGCTTGACGGCATTCGCAACAAGCTCACTCCTCCGGCGCCAGTGGATCGAAACATTTACGTCATGACGAAAGAAGAACGGCTCGAAGAAGGCATTGTCGATTTGCCGGCAACGCTCTATGAAGCGTTGGAAAACTTGAAGTCCGATGAAGTGATGATTCACGCGCTCGGCAAACATTTATTCGAGCATTTCGTCGAAGCGAAAGAAATCGAGTGGGATATGTATCGGACAACGGTTCATCAATGGGAATTGGACCAATATATGGAACTCTACTGATTCATAAAAAAGCTGCCCCGTTTTTTTCAGGGCAGCTTTTTTATGGGCGCAGGCCGGCACGAGTCAGTCGAACAGGCGATAGACGCCGATCACTTTGCCGAGAATCGTGCAGTCGCGGACGATGATCGGCTCAAGATGGGCGTTTTCCGGCTGCAGGCGGATGTGGTCTTTTTCCTTGAAAAACCGCTTCACCGTCGCCTCGTTGTCTTCCGTCATGGCGACGACGATGTCGCCGTTGTTGGCCGATGACTGCTGGCGGACGATGACGTAGTCGCCGTCGAGAATGCCGGCTTCGATCATGCTGTCGCCCATCACTTCAAGCATAAACAGCTGCTCCTCGCCGGCGGCGAGCCGCTTCGGCAGCGGAAAGTAGCCTTCGATGTTTTCCACCGCTGTAATCGGTTGACCGGCCGTCACCTTGCCGATGATCGGCACCGAGATGATCTCCTCTTTTTCTCTCTCCTTGGCCATATCGTTGTCCAAAATTTCAATGGCGCGCGGCTTTGTCGGGTCGCGGCGGATGTACCCTTTGCTTTCTAGGCGCGCGAGATGCCCGTGGACCGTCGAACTTGACGCCAGTCCAACCGCTTCCCCAATTTCCCGCACCGACGGAGGATAGCCTTTTGTTTTTACTTCCTGTTTAATAAACTCTAAAATTTGCTGTTGTCGTTTTGACAGTTTCGTCATGGTTTCACACCTCTCGCCACATCATTTGCCTTCATTATACCATGCGGAAGACGAAAAAACAAACATAAGTTCGAGTTTTTTATTGACACAAACAAATGTTCTTGACTATAATGAAGGAAAGCGAACAAACATTCTAGAAAGGGTGGGGAGAATGGGGAGAACGTTGCTGCACTATGTTTTGTTTTCATTTTTGTTTGCGCTCGTGTTGGCAGGGTTCGTTTACGCCAGCAGCCCGGTCGATAAAAAAGAATACGTGACGATCACGGTCGCTCCCGGCGATACGCTTTGGGGGCTGGCAAAACAGTACGAACAGGAACACCATATGCCGCCTGATGAGTTCATCCGCTGGGTCGTCGATGTCAACCATTTGCCGAGCCCGCGTCTTGCCGCCGGTGAACAAATTGTCATTCCTGTGTTAAAATCAAAGCAGGGCGGCTCGGTGGCCGTCAATCAGTGATGGAAAGAAGGGATTGGCCATGAGGGCGGTCATTTACTGCCGAGTCAGCACGGACAAAGCTGAACAGGAAACGTCGCTCGCGAGGCAACGAGATGAGCTCGAGCGACTGGCGGCCGAGTGTGGATTTGAAGTCGCTAAAGTGATCGCCGAGCAGGCGAGCGGTTATGAAGCCGACCGCGACGGCGTGTTGGAGCTGCTTTCGCTTTGCGAGGAAGGCGAGGTCGATGTGCTGCTCATTCAAGATGAAACGCGGCTTGGGCGCGGCCATGCGCGCATGGCGGTGCTGCATTGCTTGAAAAAGCAAGGGGTGAAAATATACAGCGCCAGCCACCGCGGGGAGATGCCGCTGTCGGAGGCCGATGAGATGGTGTTATCCATCATCGCGATTGTCGAGGAGTACCAAAGAAAAATACATAACGCCAAAATTAAGCGTGGCATGCAGCGAGCCATCGCCAGCGGCTACCGACCGGAGCGGAACCTAAGGCGCCGGGGCGAAAACGCCGGGCGCGATCGAATTGATCTGCCGGTTGAGGAGATCGTCCGCTTGCGCGAGCGCGGACTGACGTTTGCCGATATCGCCGCGACGATGCGAAGCTTCGGTTACGAGGCGTCCAAGGCGACCGTCCATCGGCGTTACCAGGAATATATGGACGAGCAACAAAGGCGGCGTTGATCGTGTACTGCGCCTGACCCTAAAGCGGCGAGCGGGCAAAGGAAGCCAAGATGCCATCGTTGCCATCTTCCCGGTTGATCAGATAAGATAAAACAGAGTGAGAATATGGCAGATAGGAGAAGATGATCAATGCTTGCCAAACATAAATTAGCCCGCATCAATGAACTGGCGAAAAAAGCGAAAACGGCCGGCTTGTCGGCCGAAGAGGCCTTCGAGCAAGCGAAGCTGCGCCGTGAGTACATTCAAGCGTTCCGCAAGGCGATGACCGATATGCTCCATACAGTGACCGTCATTGACCCGAACGGCAACGACGTGACGCCGAAAAAATTAAAGGAAAGCCAGCGGCGGCGCTTCCATTAAACGGTCGAAAGAGGGGTGGCTCGGAAAATAACGTTGTACAAGCCGATCGATTTTCTATATGATAGTAAATGACACCATGTTGATGAAAGGGAGGAAGACGATGGCGCATTCAATCGAGGAGTTGGCGATTACGACGATTCGAACGCTGTCGATTGACGCGATCGAAAAAGCGAAATCCGGGCACCCGGGCATGCCGATGGGCGCGGCGCCGATGGCGTACACGCTTTGGACGAAATTTATGAATCATAACCCGGCGAATCCAAACTGGTTCAACCGCGACCGGTTTGTCTTGTCAGCCGGGCACGGGTCGATGTTATTGTACAGCTTGCTTCATTTAAGCGGCTACGACGTATCGATGGATGATTTGAAACAATTCCGTCAATGGGGAAGCAAAACGCCGGGCCATCCGGAATACGGCCATACGCCGGGCGTGGAAGCGACGACGGGACCGCTTGGCCAAGGGATCGCGATGGCGGTCGGCATGGCGATGGCGGAGCGGCATTTGGCCGCTACATACAACCGCGACGGGTTTGAGATTATCAATCATTATACGTACGCCATTTGCGGCGATGGCGATTTGATGGAAGGAGTGGCGAGCGAAGCGGCGTCACTCGCCGGCCACTTGAAGCTCGGCCGTCTGATCGTCCTGTATGACTCGAACGACATTTCGCTGGACGGGGAGCTCAACCTGTCGTTCTCGGAAAACGTCGCCCAACGTTTCCAAGCGTACGGTTGGCAATATTTGCGCGTTGAGGACGGCAACAATATTGAAGAAATCGCCAAAGCGCTCGAGGAGGCGCGGGCGGACCTCAGCCGGCCGACGCTCATTGAAGTCAAAACGACGATTGGCTACGGCGCGCCAAATAAAGCGGGCACGTCCGGCGTCCACGGCGCTCCGCTCGGCGCCCAAGAGGCGAAGCTGACGAAAGAGGCGTATCGTTGGACATTTGCGGAAGATTTTTACGTGCCAGAAGAAGTGTACGCCCACTTCCGTGCGACGGTGCAAGAGCCGGGAGCGAAAAAAGAGGCGGAATGGAATGAGCAGCTCGCCGCCTATGAACAGGCCCATCCGGAACTGGCCGCCCAATTGAAGCGAGCGATCGAAGGCAAACTGCCAGATGGATGGGAAGCTTCTTTGCCGGTATACGAAGCAGGCAAAAGCCTGGCGACCCGCTCATCGTCCGGGGACGTGATCAACGCCATCGCCAAAGCGGTGCCGCAATTGTTTGGCGGTTCGGCGGACTTGGCAAGCTCGAATAAAACGCTCATCAAAGGCGGCGGCAACTTCTTGCCGGACAGCTACGAAGGGCGCAACATTTGGTTTGGCGTGCGCGAGTTTGCCATGGGGGCGGCGCTCAATGGCATGGCGCTTCACGGCGGATTGAAAGTGTTCGGCGGCACGTTCTTCGTGTTCTCTGACTATTTGCGTCCGGCGATCCGCTTGGCGGCGCTGATGGGCTTGCCGGTCATCTACGTCTTGACGCACGACAGCATCGCCGTCGGCGAAGACGGCCCGACGCACGAGCCGATCGAACATCTCGCTTCGCTTCGGGCGATGCCGAACTTGTCGGTCATCCGTCCGGCTGACGCAAACGAAACGGCGGCCGCATGGCGGCTGGCGCTCGAATCGACGGACAAGCCGACTGCGCTCGTCTTGACGCGTCAAGATGTGCCGACGTTGGCGGCAACAGCTGAGTTGGCGTATGAAGGCGTGAAAAAAGGTGCGTACGTCGTTTCACCGGCGAAAAACGGTGCTCCGGAGGCGCTGTTGTTGGCGACTGGCTCGGAAGTCGGTCTGGCCGTCAAAGCGCAAGAAGCGCTTGCCGCTGAGGGCATCCATGTCTCCGTCATCAGCATGCCATCGTGGGACCGCTTCGAAGCGCAGCCAAAATCGTACCGCGATGAAGTGCTTCCGCCGGCCGTGACGAAGCGGCTCGCCATTGAAATGGGCGCGTCGCTCGGTTGGGAGCGCTACGTCGGCGCCGAGGGCGACATTTTGGCCATCGACCGATTCGGTGCTTCCGCTCCGGGAGAGAAAATCATGGCCGAGTATGGCTTTACGGTTGACAACGTCGTCCGCCGCACAAAAGCGCTGCTCGGCAAGTAACCGGAAAAGCTGCCCTTGCGTTGTTGCAGGGGCAGCTTGTTTTTGTGAAAGATGGCTGCGCTTTGGTCAAGTATTTTCGGGGTTGAATCGAGGACAAAGGCTTGTTTGTTGGCCTGTTTGCGGCCGCATGGCCATCGCAAACAAAAATCGACAATGTTAGTGAAAAAACTTGCCGTTAATAGACATATTTTTCCCCTTTCATTTTCTATAATAGAAAATAGATTGAACAGAAATGGGGGATGGGGCATGGTCCGCTATTGGATTTATTTGTTGAATGACGATGTGGCGTCGCATTACCGCCATCGGGCAGAAAAAATTGTCGAACTGCTTCGTGAGCATCAATACGCGAAAGCGCCGCTGAAGGCGATTTGCCGCAAGCAAGTCGAATTTATCACCGAACGGCTGTCATTTTCGCGCCTGGAACTTGGCTTAAAGCAATATTTTGCCGGCCGCGTCGGCAAAAATTTGGAGCGCAATATGTTTGTTTTGCAAAACGATTCCGGCGAAGCGTTGCTTGTCGTGCAAAAGCGCCGCTTGCTTCTTGTCGCTGACAGCGCGCCGCTTGCCGCGGACATCGGACGGGCGCTCGCTCGGATTTCGCCGACGTTTTTGGCGGTCGACGCCGATTTTGTCGATTACTACTGGCTGTCTGCGCCTCGACAAGGAAGAAAATTTGCGTAATGAAAAGATTTTTGCCGCGAAATATTGTCTAATGACGCATCGTTTAGTACACTGTTAGGGAGACAACAAGAAGGAGGAAAATCGCTGTTATGTGGGGTACGATTCTCGTTGGCGTGCTGGCGCTCATCGCCGGGGTGGCGATCGGATTTTTCGTCGCCCGCAAAACGATGATCAATTATTTGAAGAAAAACCCGCCGATCAATGAACAAATGATTCGCATGATGATGATGCAAATGGGAATGACGCCATCCCAGAAGAAAATCAATCAGATGATGAAAATGATGAACAATCAACTGAAATAAGCGAAACGGACACTCGATCGAGAGTGTCTTTTTATTTTGCCAAAATGTTCTTTCAAAATTTTTCTAGTTTTGTTACAATAATATGGCGATTGTTCGTCAGCCAAATGAAAGGAGGGCGGGCCTTATGCGCGTGTTTCGCGATTTGTTTTGGTTTTTCCGTCAAGAAAAGAAGGCGTATATCACCGGCATTTTCGTGCTTGTCATCGTGGCGTTTTTGGAGACAGTCCCGCCGAAAGTGATCGGCTTGTTGGTCGATCATGTGAAAAACGGCACGATGACAAAAGAAGTGCTCATCCGCTGGATCGCCGTCCTCGCCGCCGTTGCGGCGGCGCTTTACGGGCTCCGCTACGCTTGGCGCATTTTCATTTTCGGTTCGGCGGTCAAGCTTGCCCGCCAGCTGCGCAACGAGCTGTATCAGCATTTTACGAACATGTCGCCGTCGTTTTACCAGCGGAAGCGGATCGGCGATTTAATGGCCCATGCGACCAACGATTTGCAAGCGATTCAGCAGACGGCCGGAAGCGGCATTTTGACGCTTGTTGACTCGGTGACGCTTGGCGGGTTTGTGTTGGCAACGATGGCGTTTTCGATCAGCTGGAAGCTGACGCTCATCAGCCTATTGCCGATGCCCGTGATGGCGGCGGCGACGAGCCGCTATGGGACGATGCTCCATCGTCGGTTTTTAACGGCGCAAGCGGCGTTTTCGTCGCTGAACGACAAGGTGCAGGAAAGCGTCAACGGCATCCGCGTCATCAAGGCGTTCGGCTATGAGGAACACGATGTCGAGGCGTTTCGCCGTCAATCGGAAGACGTCGTGGCGAAAAACGTTGCCGTCGCCAAAATTGACGCCTTGTTTGATCCGACGATCGGGCTGCTTGTTGGGCTGTCATTTTTTCTCGCTGTGGCGTTTGGCAGCCAAATGGTTTTGGCGGGCGAATTGACGATCGGCGAGCTTGTGTCGTTTACGACCTACCTTGGCCTGCTTATTTGGCCGATGTTGGCGTTCGGCTGGCTGTTTAACATTGTTGAGCGAGGGCGCGCTTCGTACGACCGGGTGCGGGCGCTGTTGGCTGAACAAGATGAAATCAACGAACGTCCGGATGCCCTTCACATCGCTCCGCAAGGCGACATTGAGTATGATGTTCGTCAATTTGCCTATCCGGGCGAGGCGAAGCCGGCGCTTCGGGGCATTCGTTTTCAGCTCAAGCGTGGGGCGACGCTTGGCGTCGTCGGCAAAACGGGGGCGGGAAAAACGACGTTGCTTCGCCTGCTGCTGCGCGAGTTTGACGGCTATGACGGCGAGATTCGCTTCGGCGGCCGCGACATCCGCGATTATACGCTTTTCGCGCTCCGTTCGGCGATCGGCTACGTGCCGCAAGACCATTTCTTGTTTTCTGCCTCCATCCGCGACAACATCGCCTTTGCCAAGCCGGAAGCCGGAGAGGACGAGGTCGTACGGGCGGCGCGGCTGGCCGACATTCATGATGACATTTTGCAGTTTCCCGACGGGTATGAGACGGTCATCGGAGAGCGCGGCGTTTCCCTATCCGGTGGGCAAAAACAGCGGCTGTCAATCGCCCGGGCGCTTCTCATTGACCCGGAAGTGCTCATTTTTGATGACGCGTTGTCGGCCGTGGATGCGAAGACCGAGGCGCGGATTTTAGCGGCGCTCAAACAGGAGCGGCGCGGAAAAACGACGATCATCGCCGCTCACCGTTTAAGCGCGGTTGAGCATGCCGATTGGATTCTCGTCCTTGACGGGGGGCGAATTGTGCAGGCCGGAACGCACGAGCAGCTGATGGCAGAAGGCGGCTGGTATCGTGACATGCACCGACGCCAGCAGCTTGAGGCGCTTGCGGAGTAACAACAGGTCTGAACGTTCGAGCTCTCGCCAAAAACGAGCGGAGCGAAAAACCTGAAAATACAAGTTGTTTGTAAGATAGGGGGAAGTGGATGAACGACCGATGGTTGACAACAAAAGAGCAGCGGCGCGTCTTATGGCGGCTGCTCGCTTATATGGGAAGATACAAAAAAGAAACTGCGCTTGCGTTTGCGCTTCTTCTGTTGGCAACGGCCGGGGAGCTTTCCGGCCCGTATTTGGTGAAAGTGTTCATTGATGACTATTTGGTGCCGGGCCGCCTCGCTTTTGGACCGGTGGCGGCGCTGGCCGCCGCCTATCTCGGCGTGCTCGTCTTGAAAACGATCATTTCCTACTTCCAGCTTGTCGAGTTTCAGCGGCTCGCTTTGTACGTCATTCAAGCGCTGCGGATGGATGTGTTTGCGAAAGTGCACCGGCTCGGGATGAGCTATTTTGACCGGACGCCGGGCGGAAGCATCGTTTCGCGGGTGACGAACGATACAGAAGCGATCAAGGACATGTTCATCAGCGTCCTAGCGGCCTTTGTGCAAAACGGCTTGTTTGTCATCGGCGTGTTTGTCGCCATGTTTTCGCTTGATGCTAAGCTTGCGTTGTTTTGCCTGTTCATCCTCCCGGCGATCGCGTTCATCATGCACACATACCGCCGCTACAGCTCAGTGTTTTATCAAGAGATGCGCGAACGGCTGAGCGAACTGAACGCCAAATTGAACGAATCGCTGCAAGGAATGGCCGTCATTCAAGCGTTCCGCCAGCAGCGCCGTTTATATCAAGAGTTTGCCGCCGTCAATGAAGCGCATTACAAGGCGGGGATGAAAAACATCCACCTTGATGGACTGCTGCTTCGACCGGCGATCGATGTGGTGTATATGTTGTCGATCATGGTTGTGCTCAGCTTTTTTGGCATCACGGCGCTTGATGGCCCAGTTGAGATCGGCGTGCTGTATGCGTTTGTCAACTATTTGGAGCGCTTTTTCGAACCGGTGACGCAAATGATGATGCGCCTGTCTCTTTACCAGCAGGCGATCGTTTCCGCCTCTCGCGTGTTTGCCCTTCTTGATCATCAAGAAGAGGCGCCGGCCAATCCAAATCGGTCGCCGCATGTGATCGAGCGCGGGGAAATCGAATTTCGGGATGTCAGCTTTTCCTACGACGGCAAACGGGATGTGCTGAAACGGCTGTCGTTTGTCATCCGTCCAGGTCAGACGGTCGCGTTTGTCGGCCATACCGGCAGCGGCAAAAGTTCGATCATCAACTTGCTCATGCGCTTTTATGAGTTTGACCGCGGCGATATTTTGCTTGACGGCCGGTCGATCCGCGATTACTCGCGCGCCGAGCTGCGCCGCCGCCTCGGCCTTGTCTTGCAAGATCCGTTTTTGTTTTACGGGACGGTCAAAGAGAACATTCGCATGTATAATCAGGAACTGGACGACGAAGCCATTAAGGAGGCCGCTCGGCTCGTGCAGGCCGATGCGTTTATTGAGCAATTGCCCGGCGGCTACGACCATGTGCTCGCCGAGCGCGGGGCGACGTTATCAAGCGGTCAGCGCCAGCTTCTTTCCTTTGCTCGCACGATCGCTGCTGATCCGAAAATTTTGGTGCTCGATGAGGCGACCGCCCATATTGACACCGAAACAGAGGAAGCGATTCAAGATGCGCTCATGCGCATGCGGAAAGGGCGGACGACGATCGCCATCGCCCACCGTCTATCAACGATTCAAGACGCTGATCAAATTTTCGTCCTCCACCGCGGCGAAATCATCGAGCGCGGTACGCATCAGCAACTGCTGGCGCAAAAAGGGCTTTACTACCAAATGTACTTGCTGCAAAACGGCCTCGTCGACGTCCATGCGTAAATGGCGGCGTTTTGCCGCCCCTGCTTGGAACAAAAAGAAGAAAGCGCCATGTCCCGCCTAGCGGGAGGCGCTTTGCTTTCGCCGCTTGGTTTGTTCGCGTTGATAGGCATTGAGCAACGTGTCAAGTTCTTTGCTGATTTTCATGGCCGCCGCCGAGTTTAACCCCGTTTTGGCCACCGTGTCGACAAGCTCCATCCGCTTTTGTTCAATCAAGGTCAACAATTTGCATTTCGGCACGAATCGACCGTCCTTTGCTTGAAGTATTGTGTATGGTGCTTTATACTATTTTATCAGTGAACGCAAAAATGGAAAATAGAAAAATTGACCAGGAACAATGAGAAACATGTTACGGGAAGAAGGAATTCTGCTAAAATAAAAAGTAAAAAAGCAGGGGCTGGTTCACCAATGAATGATCTCAATCTATTTTTAGCGTTCGGCGCCGGGTTTTTGTCGTTTATTTCCCCGTGCTGCTTGCCGCTTTATCCGGCGTTTTTATCGTATATCACCGGCGTGTCGGTCAGCGAGTTGAAAGAGGAAAACGCGATGCTGAACCGCCGCAGCTTATGGCATACGCTTTGCTTTTTGCTCGGCTTCTCGCTCATTTTTATCTCGCTTGGCTTTGGCACCTCGCTTCTTGGAAGGCTGTTTGTTGATTATCAAGATGCGATCCGGCAAATCGGCGCGGTCGTGATCGTCGCTCTCGGCCTCGTCGTCGCCGGGCTGTGGAAGCCGGCGTTTTTGCTGAAAGACCGGCGCATTTCGTTTCGTGAACGGCCATCGGGATATGTCGGCTCCGTGCTGATCGGCATGGCGTTTGCCGCCGGTTGGACGCCGTGCATGGGGCCGATTTTGGTGGCGGTTGTCGCTCTAGCCGCCACCAACCCGGGCTCAGGAATGATGTATATGCTTGCTTATACGCTCGGATTTGCCGTTCCGTTTTTCATGTTGTCGTTTTTTATCGGCAAGCTGCAATGGATCCGCCGCCATAGCGCATCCATCATGAAGGCGGGCGGCTATGTCATGGTGGCGATGGGCGTCGTTTTGTACTTTGACTGGATGACAAAGCTGATTGCTTATACGACAAGCTTGTTTGGCGGATTTACTGGTTTTTAGCGGCGATGGAGCCGCCCTTTGTGCGGCTGTTGTTGGAGGAATATCGTTGAGGAGAGGGCGATGGAAAGATGGCTGCCATTTTAATTGCTGACGATGCGAAGTTTATGCGGGTAACGCTGGCGCGCATATTGGAAAAAACGGATCACACCGTAGCCGGTGAGGCGGAAAACGGCAAAGAGGCGGTCGAGCTGTATCGCCGGCTGCGCCCCGATCTTGTCATCATGGACATTACGATGCCGGTCATGAATGGGATTGAAGCGGTGCGGGCGATTAGGGAGATCGATCCCGGGGCGAAAATCATCATCTGCTCGGCGCTCGGGCAGCAGCGTATGGTCGTTGAGGCCATTGAAGCCGGAGCGGCCGACTTCATCGTCAAGCCGTTTGAAGAAACCCGCGTGCTCGAGGCGATTGCCCGTCTTTTGTAAGCGGGCTTCGGCTCCGTACGGCATAGGAAGGCGCCGGCTTATGACCGCTGGAAGACAGCTGGCTGCGTTCCTCTTGGCAAGCGAGAGGGATGAAGCGAGCGCGATGTTTGGCGAAGGCGGGGGCGGCTTTAGAGGACGGTAGGCAAGCGGAGCGGTTTTTGCTATAATAGCGTTGTCCGTGAATTTTGTCGGAAGAAGGTGATGGCTTTGGCGTTCATTACATCGCTCATCGCCGTTGTGATGGCGTTTTTCATCTTTTTTGTGCGCATGAAGGCGTCGGAAAAGCCGACGAATGCCAAAAAAATTATTTTGCCGCCGCTGTTTATGAGCACCGGGGCGCTGATGTTCATCGATCCGGTCTTTCGCGTTACGCGCGGGGAGCTCATCGAAGCGGTCATTCTCGGCCTGTTTTTCTCGCTGTTTCTCATTAAAACGTCAAAATTTGAAATCCGCGGCAGCGATATTTATTTGAAACGCTCAAAATCCTTTATTTGGATTTTGCTCGGGTTGATTGTCATTCGTCTTGGCTTGAAAACGTATTTAGGACGAACGATCGACTACCGCCAGTTAAGCGGCATGTTTTATTTGCTCGCGTTTTCGATGATCGTCCCATGGCGGATTGCAATGTACGTTTCGTATAGAAAGCTGGCGGCGCAGCTGAAACCGCCAGTGCTGACATAAATAGCTGTCCCGCTGATGGACAGCTCCCTTTTTTGTTGCGCCAAGCCGCTTCACTTCGCTTCCCTGGAATTGTCCCGCAGACGGAGCTGAAGTCGTCGGCCCCGGCCTAAAAAGCTGCTTGTTTGGGCCGCTTTTTCCATGCTGAAACAGACGAAAGCCGCCGGTCAGCCTTAGACGAAAGGCGGAACGTCAGCGGCTTTCCAATAAATGTTTATAAGGGGCGAGATCGATGTTCTTCGCCTGCAATGTCCGGATCAAAAACTTATGGTCGCGCTTGGGGGTTGCGATGATATAGCCGCGGATCAGCAAGTCGCGTGTGATGCGCGGCGCCTGTTCCTTGAGCGCAAGCTCGCCGATTTTGCCGGCGATCTTTTGCCGCGCGACGTCGCGGAACAATTCCGGCACAGGGCGAACCAATTCCTCAAGCAGCGCTTTTTCTTCTTCCCCCCATAGATGACGCGTCTGTTCAATGTAATATTCCTGCCAGTCGAGCTCCGATTTCCCATCTTCTTTCGGCAGCCGCTTCAAAAACTTGCGGAACATGAAAAAGCCGCCGATCGACATCATGACAAGCAAAAAGACGACCCAAAGCAAAATAAACCAAAGAAACCATCCGGTCAGCACGATCCCCACCCCAACATGATGATCAACTGTTTTTGCCATAGGCAAGATTCGTCTACTATTATGTCGAAAAGCTTGCTGTTTGGCAAGTTTCAAACAGCGGCTTGTTACGAAGCGTAACGCAACTGTAATGCAACTGTAAAAAAGCTTGTCCCACCTTACAGCGCCAATGGATTGAAAGCCGCCGGCCGCTTTGTATGGAAAAGATATACAGTGACGTTCCCTTCTTTGCCTGCTAATCTAGTAAACAAAGAAAAAAAGCCAAAAGGCAACGATGAGGGGGATGCGCAGAGTGAAAGTGAAAAAGACGATTGCAGCGCTCACGATCATTTGCTGTATGGCGTTAAGCTCTCATGGGCTGTCGGCGGAAGCGGCTGGCTCGTATACATACTATCAAGTGAAAAAAGGCGATACATTGTCGAAGATCGCCAAACAATATCATACTTCGGTTGCTTCGTTAAAGTCGTTAAACGGGTTAAAAAGCGATGTGATTTATGCCGGCGAAAAGATAAAAGTGCCGGCTGCGGCGAAGCGATCGGCTTCGGCGCCGGCAAAGAAGAAATCGATCTCATTAAGCGCCGCCGACCGGAAGCTGCTCGCCCAGCTTGTGCAGGCGGAGACCGGTTCGAGCGAGCCGTTGGTCGGCAAGGTGGAAGTGGCGCTTGTGGTTTTAAACCGCACAAAGCATCCGGAGTTTCCAAAGACGGTGCGCGGCGTCATTTATCAAAAAACGAAATCCGGCTATGCGTTTGTACCAGCCAAAACGGGGAAATTGACCCGCATTCAGCCGACCAAGCAGGATTACGAGGCGGTCGACAAGGCGCTGGCCTTATTCCCAAACGATCGCCGCGGCTCGCTTTATTTCTACAATCCGAAAATCACAAAAGACAAATGGATGTTGTCGCGTCCGGTGACGATTCGCATCGGGCACCATGTCTTCACGAGATGAACGGGGTCGAATAAGGCCTCGTTCTTTTGTTTTGTGCATAGCGGCAGCCGGTGGTGACGCTTCTGATGGTGCATGCCCAAGATCATTTAATGACGGCGATCACGGTCAAGGATTTAGCCGCTGAATTCGTGGAGCTGTATGAAGCGCTCAAGCGGCAAACAACCGAATCATAATTGTCGTCGGCCGGCTTGTTGACCGGGTGAGGATGATTCGCTTCAACGGGAATGAACCCAAGGCGGGCGGCAACGGGCTGTTCTAGCGACCGCCCGCTTTGTTGATTTTACAATAATTTTATTATGTGAACATAAGGGCGCCAGCCGTTCAGCCCTCCCGGCTGCCGCCGGTCTCGGCTGAACGGAGAAGGAAAACTCCGCTTGTTTGCGTCACATATCGTGGCTTGTGTTGTGCTTTTGCCGCGTGTGATTGCGGTTCTTCACTTTTTTCGAACCGTCAAGCGGCTCCGGCTGCCCAGGATTGTCGCCTTTTGGGGCGTTTTTGCGCATATCTTTGCCGTCGTTTTTGTTCGTCATTTGTTGTCCCTCCTTTGTCCGTTAGCATGCGGCGTTGTGCTTTCGCTTATTCGGCGCATAATTTGCGCCCGGTTTGAAACGATAAGTAGTGAACGACCGCAATGACTGCGAAGGAGGGACGAGCCATGGTTTACCATAAAACGAAGCAAGAGGCGTTTCAAGCAGCGCAAAAGGCGACGATGGAAGCGAAAGAATGGCACGATCACTTGGTGCGTGATCAAGCCGACTACGGCCACCAGCTGGCCCATCTTCGGCAAGAAGTAAACGAGGCGTTCGCCCAAATTGAAAACGCGCTCGAAGTTGCCTCGGAAACGCAGCGCGTGCAGCTCGAAAAATTCCGCAGCGATTTGCAGGCGATCGTTGACGAAGTCAATGAAAACGAGTAAGGGAATGCCGGCGGCGGACATTCCCTTTTTTCATGCTATGGCAGTCCGGGATGGCGGAATGGCCGCCACGCTATTGGTTCTTTTTTCGTTTTTTGTTGTTTTGGCGCTGTGCTTCTGTCAGTGGTTCATTGGAAAACTCTTCGTTGTAGCCGGCCCCCATTCCTTGCGCTTTGGCGGCGTTCATGCCAGGGATCACGTGGTTTGCTTTTCGCTTTGCCATTCGTTTCACCTCCGCTTCTAGTTTGCGACGAAACGGGCGCCTTATTCCTCTTTTGCCGCGGTAAGGAAGTAATATGGCGAGACATTGGAAATCATTATTTACAACTTGTACTGTTCTATAATAAGATAAAGTCGTGCCGAACTTTATGGGGATTGGGAGAATTCATGCTATTTTTCGACTTTTGTGCGAAAAAATAGTATAGTATTATTATGAAGTGAAGGATTATGAAGTGAAGGGGGTTATACATATGGCGAAACAAGATGTGTTCAACGCCCGCTCTTCATTCGAAGTCAACGGTAAAAAATACAATTATTACCGTTTGCAAGCGCTTGAAGAAGCGGGCATCGGCCAGGTGAGCCGCCTGCCGTACTCGATCAAAGTATTGCTTGAATCGGTGCTCCGCCAAGTCGACGGCCGCGTCATCACGAAAGAGCACGTCGAAAACTTGGCGAAATGGGGAACGCCGGAAATGAAAGACATCGACGTGCCGTTTAAGCCGTCGCGCGTCATTTTGCAAGACTTCACCGGCGTGCCGGTTGTCGTCGATTTGGCTTCGATGCGCAAAGCGATGGCCGATTTGGGAGGCGATCCGTACGAAATCAACCCGGAAATTCCGGTCGATCTCGTCATCGACCACTCGGTGCAAGTCGACCGCTACGGGTCAGACGATGCGCTGGAGTACAACATGGATTTGGAATTCAAACGGAACGCCGAACGGTACAAGTTTTTGAAATGGGCGCAAAAAGCGTTTAACAACTATCGTGCCGTTCCGCCGGCAACGGGGATCGTCCACCAAGTGAACTTGGAATATTTGGCAAGCGTCGTTCACGCGGTCGAAGGGGAGAACGGCGAGTACGAAGCGTTCCCGGATACGCTTGTCGGCACGGACTCGCATACGACGATGATCAACGGCCTCGGCGTCCTCGGTTGGGGAGTCGGCGGCATTGAAGCGGAAGCCGGCATGCTCGGCCAACCGTCGTACTTCCCGATGCCGGAAGTCATCGGCGTCCGCCTGACAGGCAAGCTGCCGGACGGAGCGACGGCCACCGACTTGGCGCTTAAGGTGACGCAAGTGCTCCGGAAAAAAGGCGTCGTCGGCAAATTCGTTGAATTTTTCGGACCAGGAGTGGCGACTTTGCCGCTTGCCGACCGGGCGACGATTGCCAACATGGCGCCGGAATACGGGGCAACGTGCGGCTTCTTCCCGGTCGACGCTGAAGCGCTTGACTATTTGCGCTTGACCGGCCGCGACGAACATCACGTTCAAGTCGTCGAAGCGTATTGCAAAGCGAACGGTTTGTTCTACACGCCGGATGCACCGGAGCCGGTGTTTACGGATGTTGTGGAAATCAACTTGTCGGAAATTGAAACGAACTTGTCTGGCCCGAAACGGCCGCAAGACTTGATCCCGCTCTCGAAAATGAAACAGTCGTTCCGCGACGCGGTGAAAGCGCCGCAAGGCAACCAAGGCTTTGGCTTGACGGAAGCGGACTTGGAGCGGGAAATTACGGTCGAGCTGAACGGCGAACAAGTGAAATTAAAAACGGGCGCTGTCGTCATCGCGGCGATCACAAGCTGTACGAACACGTCGAACCCGTACGTGCTTGTCGCCGCTGGTTTAGTGGCGAAAAAAGCGGTCGAAAAAGGCTTGCAAGTGCCGAAATACGTGAAAACGTCGCTTGCGCCGGGCTCGAAAGTCGTCACCGGCTACTTGCGTGACTCGGGGCTGCTTCCGTATCTTGAGCAGCTCGGCTTCAACATCGTCGGCTACGGCTGCACGACATGCATCGGCAACTCGGGTCCGCTTGCGCCGGAGCTCGAAAAAGCGCTCGCGGAAAGCGATCTGCTCGTGACAAGCGTCCTGTCCGGCAACCGGAACTTTGAAGGCCGCATCCACCCGCTTGTCAAAGGCAACTATTTGGCATCGCCGCCGCTTGTTGTCGCCTATGCGCTCGCCGGCACGGTCGACATTGACTTGCTTAACGAGCCGATTGGCAAAGACAAAGACGGCAACGACGTCTATTTCCGCGACATTTGGCCGTCGATGGAAGAAGTGAAAGACGTCGTCAAACGGGCGGTCGATCCGGAACTGTTCCGCAAAGAATATGAGCGCGTGTTCGACGGCAACCCGCGCTGGAATGCGATCGAAACGACGGACGAGCCGCTCTATCAATGGGATGAAAACTCGACGTACATTCAAAATCCGCCGTTCTTTGAAGGCTTGTCGCCGGAAGTGCGCAAAGTCGAACCTCTCACCGGCTTGCGCGTCGTCGGCAAGTTCGGTGATTCGGTCACGACTGACCATATTTCGCCAGCTGGGTCGATCGGCAAAAACACGCCGGCAGGCCAATATTTGATCTCGAAAGGCGTCGAGCCGAAAGATTTCAACTCGTACGGTTCGCGGCGCGGCAACCATGAAGTGATGATGCGCGGCACGTTCGCCAACATCCGCATCCGCAACCAAATCGCGCCGGGCACGGAAGGCGGCTATACGACGTACTGGCCGACCGGCGAAGTGATGTCGATGTACGATGCGTGCATGAGATACAAACAAGACGGCACTGGGCTTGTCGTCATCGCCGGCAAAGACTACGGCATGGGCAGCTCGCGCGACTGGGCGGCGAAAGGGACGTTCTTGCTCGGCATTAAAACGGTCATCGCCGAAAGCTTTGAGCGCATCCACCGCTCGAACCTCGTTTTGATGGGCGTCCTGCCGCTGCAATTCAAAGAAGGCGAAAATGCGGAGACGCTCGGCTTGACGGGCAAAGAAGTGTTCGACATTCACATCGATGAAAACGTCAAACCGCGTGATCTCGTCAAAGTGACGGCGACGAACCCGGATACGGGTGAGAAGAAAGAATTTGAGGTCATCGTCCGCTTTGACAGCGAAGTCGAAATCGACTACTATCGCCACGGCGGCATTTTGCAAATGGTGTTGCGCGAAAAATTGGCGAAAGTGAAACAATAACGACAAAAAGCAGGCTCCCATATCGGGAAGCCTGCTTTTATTTTGTGTTGAGCTTTTTCGCTGCGTTCTCAAGCTTGCTTTTTGGATCCGGGGTGAACGTTCCGTCTTGGCCAAAGCCTTGCGGGTTGACGCCCGGCGCCTTCGTGCCGCGGTTTCGGCCGCCGTTTTTGGTCATTGCTCTCACCTCCGCTCTTTACGGATAGTATGGCCACCCTTGGTCAAAATATAAGCAAAGGAGGAAAGCGTGATGAACAAGGGGCTGAAGACGGCGCTCGCGACAATCGCGCTCGCCCAGTTTTTGAAAATCCCGATCAAGCAGTTGGAGACTGGCCGATCGGACTGGCGGCTCTTTTTCGAAACCGGCGGAATGCCAAGCTCCCACTCTGCCGGTGTTTCCGCCTTAGCGACATTTATCGCCCTCGAGCGAGGCGTGCGCACGATCGATTTTGCCTTGGCCGCGTTGTTTGGACTGATCGTCATGTACGATGCGCAAGGGGTGCGGCGCCAAGCGGGCGAACTCGCCCTTCGCCTGAACGAGCTTGCCGAGGAAGTAAAAAAGTTAGAAGGAGATCCAAAACAAACCGTTTATCACAAACGACAGCGGCAGCTGCGCGCCCGGCTCGGGCACGAGCCGATCGAAGTCGTCGGCGGGGTGCTCTTGGGCATGGCGACCGGTGCTCTTTCGTATTGGGCGTGCCGACGCCGCAAACGAATGGTTTAGGCGGTGAGGCGGGTGGAGCGTCCACAGCATTGGAATGAGGGCGGCCCAACACCTGGAGTTAGGAAAAGAGCTGTCCCGCTTTTCATGCAGGACAGCTTCTGTCGCTACGATGGGATGTTCCGCTTTTCCCGCCACCGTCTGCCCCAGAGGCGCATGCTTGGCAGTTCGGCGAAAATCATGCCGGCCAAAATCGCAGCGCCGCCAAGCCAGGCCGATGGCGACAGCCGCTCTCCAGCCCAAAGGTAGGCGGTCAAAGCGGCGAACAACGGCTCCATGGCGAAAATCAGCGCGACATGGGCGGGAGTCGTATATTTTTGCACCGCCGTTTGGATGAGAAACGCCGCGGTCGTCGCCAACAACGATGTCACAGCGAGCGCCCCCCATACTTCCGGACGGCGGAGCACCGCCATATTCCACATTTGCGCGGCGTCTTCAAACCAAAAGGCAAAGAAGAAACAGAGGATGCCGACGGTAAAAATTTGCACCATTGTCAACAGCATCGTCGAATACTGAGAGGAATAGCGGCCGGTGACGATAATGTGCATGGCAAAGGAAACAGCACAAAGAAAGACAAAGAAATCGCCCTGATTGAACGACAGCTCCGCTCCCCCTGTCAGCCAATACAGGCCGAACGCGGCAAGTGCCGCTCCAACGACCGCATTCACAGACGGTTTTTGCTTTAAAATCAAAAAGGAAAACAATGGAACGAGCACAACGCTCAGTCCGGTAATAAAGCCGGCTTTCGAGGAAGTGGTATACAACAGTCCGATCGTTTGGAATGCGTAGCCGCAAAACAGCCATAGCCCCATCCACGCCCCAGCGCCGATGACTCGCCATGACAACTGGCCGAAGAGTGGGCGGGAAGCGGCAGCGATCCAAGCGAGAAGCAACAAGCCGGCCAAACTGAAGCGAACGGCGTTAAACGACAACGGCTCCAAAAACGAAATGGCATTTTGGACGACGACGAACGTCGCCCCCCAGACGAACGTCACCATTAGCAGACTCAGATCGGCTATGGTTTGACGCTTCAATTCGAATCCTCCCTCTTCATATGCTTGCGCCCCATCTCATTTTGGGTGCTAGCCGCTAGTGTACCACAAGTAGGCCGAAAAAGATAGATATTTTGGAAAAAAGATGGGCGCCTGCGGCAAAATGGTTGATACAAGAAGAAATTGCGCATAATATTAGGTAATGAACAAGGGCGCAAGTGTGGTAAAATAAAAACCAGCTCCGATCATCGCCACGCGGAAGGGTGACAATGCGTTGGACGTACAAATCCACTGGACGTATATCACGCCGAAAAAACAAGAGGCGTTTCTTGTCTCCGATTGGGTCGATGCCAAAAAGGCGCTCGCTTTGGCGGATGATTTTGAAAAAACCGGGCGGACGAAAACAGTGGAGTTCGTCGATCGAAACGGCACGGTGTGGTCAAAAAAAGAGCTGCAAAAGCTGCTTGAGGAGATCGCCGGCGAGCCGCATGAGATCGTTGTGTATTTCGACGGCGGCTTTGACCATGAGACGTCCCAAGGCGGCGCCGGCGCGGTCGTATACTATAAGCAAAACGATCATCGCTACCGGCTGCGCGCCAACCGCCGGCTCGGCGAAATCAAATCCAATAATGAGGCAGAGTATGCGGCGTTTTGGTTTGTCATGCAGCTGCTCGAGGAACTTGGCGTCCATCATTTGCCGGTGACGTTCCGCGGCGACTCCCACGTCGTGTTAAAGCAGCTGTCCGGCGATTGGCCGTGTTTTGAGGACGATTTCAACATCTGGCTTGACCGCATTGAAGCGAAAATGCGCGAGCTTCACATCGAACCGGCGTACGAGCCGATTTCGCGCAAACAAAATAAAGAGGCGGATTCGCTCGCCCGCCAGGCGCTTGAAGGCAGATCATCACAAGCCGAACGGAATTGACAGGGAAAGGGTAAGGTCGTATGGGAAAGAAGCGGAACCGACGCAAAGAAATATTGGACCAAATCGCTTGGCTGGAGGAAACGTACTGCGATGGCTGCTTTTTAAAAAGCACGTTCCGGAAAGAGTACGGCAAAACGTACGCCCAATCGTTTTGCATCCAGCAATGCACGGTCGGGGAACAAATGCGGCAGTACGGGGAGAAGCTGCTTTCCGTCCCACCGCGGCCGCGCCAATAGCGGAGGCCTGAACGGAAGCCGGTTTGCGGGCGCGATGCCAAGCCGCATGACATGGCGCTGTCCGGGAGCGGCCGCACATCGGCCGCCGTCTATCCCCCCTCTGTGCTCGGCGCAGTGAAAAGAGCTTCGCAAGCGAAGCTCTGTCGGATGGGGTTATTGTTGCGCCTCGCGAAGCTGATGCTCGGCGCGGGCCAATTTTTGTTCGCACTGGGTGAGAAAGTCGCCGTCGACGCCAGTCGCCTGTTGACGGGCGCGGGCGAGTTGGCGGCGGGCGTTTTCGACCGCTTCTGCAGCGTGATTGAGCATCTCCGGATCGAGCTGCATCGTCGCCTGGCCGACCATTTTCTCCGCCGTTTCGACGAACATTTCCACTTGCTTTACATCGTTGTATCCCGTATGTACGTCGGCATCGCGTCTGGCCATATGAACACCCCCTTTTCTTTATTGTTTGCCGCTTGGTGAAATTTATGCCAATCAAATGAAAAAGGCATCCTGCGATGGTGCAGGATGCCTTTGTTCCGCTGCCGTTTTTTCGTCTATGTCAACGAAGCCTTATAATTTGACAACGTTCGCTGCTTGCGGTCCGCGGTTTCCTTGTACGATTTCAAACGAAACTTCTTGGCCTTCTTCCAACGTTTTGAACCCTTCACCTTGGATCGCCGTGAAGTGGACGAATACGTCGGAACCGCCTTCCACTTCGATGAAACCGTAGCCTTTTTCGTTGTTAAACCATTTTACTTTACCACGTTGCATAATACTGAATTCCTCCTAATACCTTTAGCCTGTTCGGCTAACCTCAAGATTTTTATCAAATAACAAAATATACTTCACAGCCAACCAAGGTGCGTCCTCATGATGAATGCCTGAAATATATTCTGTTATGTGATGACTTTACTATACACTATTCGGAGCTGCCGCGTCAAGCAAAAGAAAGGAAATTTCCGAAAAAAAGTGTCCCCCGCTGAAAAAATGCTGTTCAGCAAAGGAAAACAGGCCGTCCGGGGAGAAAATAGTCATGAGCGGGCCACAACGCCCATACATTGGAATAGGAACGACAAAAAGGGGGAGAGCGGATGTACCGCGGAAAAATCGCGGGAAAAGAAGTGATCGTCCGGTTAGGGAGCCGGGTCAGCCGCCGTTATTTCAGCGACAATAAAATTTACCACATGGTTCTTTCGTACGGAGAGTCGGCGTTTCGCAAAGGGCAGGATATGTTTTGCATCTATAATGACCGCGTCGGCTTGATTGTCGCGGAAGTCGAGCAACAGGACGTCCCGGTCATTCGAATCGATTACATTATCGAAAACGAAAATGTGTACGAATAACCAATTGACAGCGGAAGGCGAATGCGGTAATCTCGAATGTAAGCGGTAACAAAACAAGCCGCATTCGTCCCTGTTTCTCCCAGGGGCAGACGTGCCGCGCCAGCATCGTCTGTTTATTTTTTGGCTCGCGTTGAAACAAGCGGCTTCGTTTTTTCGTATGATGATATGACAAGAGAGACAAAGAGGTGACTACGGTGTTATTGCGCAAAATGATGTCAAGAGTCGGAGTCGGGTCGGCGCACGTCGACTTGATCTTAAATAAATCGTTATGGCGCCAGGGGGAAATGATTCAAGGGATCGTCCACATTTACGGCGGAACGGTGGAACAAAGGATCGAGCGGCTCGATGTGGAGCTCGTGCAAAAAACAATCGAAAACGGCAAGGAGCTGGATGCCATTGTCGCCGTCATTCCGGCGGCCGGAGCGTTTTGGATCAAGCCGAGCGAGAAAAAGGAAATCCCGTTTTCCTACATGATTCCAGAAACCTTGCCGCCATCGCGCCCCGGCCGGTCGTACCGGTTCATCACCCGCCTTCATATCGAAGACGCGGTCGATACGCTCGACTTCGATTACGTGCAAATTTTGCCGAAGAAATAGGTTGACAGCGTTTTCAACAGATGATATGCTAAAAGCAAGTTAATAACGTTGTGGTGGAGAAGCGGAGACCCACACATATTCCTCGTTGCTTAGCGGGGAAGTGTGTGGGTTTTTGTTTTTCCACCCAACGGCTAACCCTCCGGAGGGGCCGTCCAAGCAGGAAATAGCAGAGGAAATCACGAATGAAAAGGGGGAAGAGAACAAATGTCGCCATTTTTAGGGGAATTCATCGGCACGGCACTGCTCATCATTTTCGGCGCTGGTGTGTGCGCCGGGGTCAATTTAAAGAAATCATATGCGGCCAATTCGGGCTGGATTGTCATTACGATGGGGTGGGGGCTGGCGGTGGCCGTGGCCGTATACGCTGTCGGCCGGTATAGCGGCGCCCATCTCAATCCAGCGCTGACAGTGGCATTGGCCATAAGCGGTGATTTTCCATGGAAAGATGTCCCTGGCTATGTGTTGGCACAAGTACTTGGCGCTATGGTTGGGGCTGCCGTCGTCTATCTCCACTATTGGCCGCATTGGAAGGAAACAGACGACCCGGGTGTCAAGCTTGGCGTGTTTGCGACGGGTCCGGCAGTGCCGAATACGGCTGCCAACTTGCTTAGCGAGATCATCGGAACGTTTGTGTTGGTTTTGGCCATCTTGGCCATTGGCGCCAACAAATTCGCTGATGGACTCAATCCATTTATCGTTGGTTTTTTGATCGTGGCGATTGGACTGTCGCTCGGCGGTACGACGGGATACGCCATTAATCCGGCCCGAGACTTTGGACCTCGCTTAGCCCATTTTTTGTTGCCAATCCCAGGGAAAGGGTCATCGAATTGGGCGTATGCGTGGGTGCCGATCGTCGGACCGCTGCTTGGCGGCGCGTTAGGCAGTTTGGTCTATAAAGCCGTTTTCTTGGGAAAACCGACAGGCGCATTATGGGGAGTGCTGGCGGCAACCGCAGTCGTTTTGGCGGCGGCGAAGATGGCAAAAGGAAAAACAACCAGCGCCGCAAGCCGCCGTTCTCTCTAGTTGGCGTACCGGGTTTGTAAGCAAATAAAGGTGAAGGGGGAAGAATGTCATGAATCAATACATTTTAGCCATCGACCAAGGCACAACGAGTTCGCGCGCGATTTTGTTCAATCAAAAGGGCGAAATCGTCCATATGGCGCAAAAAGAGTTTACGCAATATTTTCCGCAGCCCGGCTGGGTCGAGCACAACGCCAATGAAATTTGGGGATCGGTGCTTGCGGTCATTGCCAGCGTCTTGTCCGAGGCGCAAGTGAAGCCGGAACAAGTGGCGGCGATCGGCATTACGAACCAGCGGGAAACGACGGTTGTGTGGGAGAAAGACACCGGCAACCCGATTTACAACGCCATCGTCTGGCAGTCGCGGCAGACGGCCGGCATTTGCGATGAACTGAAAGCGAAAGGGTATGACCCGCTATTCCGCGAAAAAACCGGCTTGCTTATTGACGCCTATTTTTCCGGGACAAAAGTGAAATGGATTTTGGACCATGTCGAGGGGGCGCGCGAACGGGCGGAGCGAGGAGAGCTGCTCTTTGGCACGATTGATACGTGGCTCATTTGGAAGCTGTCCGGCGGCCGCGCCCATGTAACCGATTACTCGAACGCGTCGCGCACATTAATGTTTAACATTCATACGCTCGAGTGGGATGACGAGCTGCTTGCGATTTTAAACGTGCCAAAGGCGATGCTTCCTGAGGTGCGCCCGTCCTCGGAAGTATACGCGAAAACGGTTCCGCATCATTTCTTCGGCGTGGAGGTGCCGATCGCGGGAGCCGCGGGCGACCAGCAGGCGGCTTTGTTCGGCCAGGCGTGCTTTACGGAAGGGATGGCGAAAAATACGTACGGCACCGGCTGCTTTATGCTGATGAATACGGGGGAAAAAGCGGTGCAATCGAAACACGGGCTGCTCACAACGATCGCCTGGGGAATTGACGGCAAGGTTGAATACGCCCTTGAAGGCAGCATTTTCGTCGCCGGTTCGGCCATTCAATGGCTGCGCGACGGCTTGCGGATGATCAAAACGGCGGCTGACAGCGAAGCGTACGCCGAAAAAGTCGAGTCGACCGACGGGGTGTATGTCGTACCGGCGTTCGTCGGGCTTGGCACGCCGTATTGGGACAGCGAGGTGCGCGGGGCGGTGTTTGGCCTCACGCGCGGCACAACGAAAGAGCATTTCATCCGGGCCACCTTGGAATCGCTCGCTTACCAGACAAAAGATGTGCTCGCCGCCATGGAAGCCGATTCCGGCATCTCGCTGACCACGTTGCGCGTTGACGGCGGGGCGGTGAAAAACAATTTCCTTATGCAATTCCAGAGCGATTTGCTTGCCGTTCCGGTCGAACGTCCGGTTGTGAATGAAACGACGGCCTTGGGTGCGGCGTATTTGGCCGGGCTGGCGGTCGGCTACTGGAACAGCCGAGATGACATCGCCGCCCAATGGCAGCTCGAGCGCCGGTTTGAGCCGAAGATGGATGACGACAAGCGAACGATGCTCTACGATGGCTGGAAAAAAGCGGTGCGGGCGGCGATGGCGTTTAAATAACTATAGGGAACAAAGCAATAATCGATCGTGAATGGGCGGCCGCGGTCAAGCTGTGTCCTTTTCCACTTTTTTGTTCATTGCTTAGGCAGATGTTCCTTTCGTGGAGCATCTGCTTATTTATTGTCCAAAAAATAGTGGTTGAAACTGAGCTGTAGTTCACAGTCATGTTTTTCTATGAGGTATAAGACTGGAAAGGAATCAAAAAATTTACTGATATTTTTTCTATAAATATTGAATTTACGAAAAAAAAAATGATAGAATATTATCTGAATATTATATATAGTCTAAAATTTAGTAATACTAACAAAAGGGAGAAGGACACATTGGCAAAGCAAACGTTATTGGAAATTGAGGAGCTGCGAGTCTCTTTCCGCATCGGTGATGACTATTATGCGGCGGTCGACGACGTTTCGCTGGCGATCGGAGAGAACGAAGTCGTCGCTCTCGTCGGGGAGTCGGGTTGCGGCAAAAGCGCACTCGCTTTGTCGATCATGGGTCTCCACCCGCCCGAAAAGACAAAAATTGAGGGGCGCCTGCACTTTAAAGGGACAAATTTGCTGTCGCTCTCCGTTGCCGAACTCAATCGCATCCGCGGCAAAGAAATCGGGATGATCTTTCAGGATCCGTTAACGGCGCTCAATCCGCTCATGACGGTCGGCCGGCAGATCGAAGAAAGCATGGATTACCATCTGCGGCTGTCAGCAGCCGAAAAAAAGAAGCGAACGATCGTCTTGCTTCGCAAAGTCGGCATTCCGGAGCCGGAAAAGGTGTACCACCGTTATCCGCACGAGTTGTCCGGGGGGATGCGGCAGCGGGTCGTCATCGCGATCGCCATCGCCTGCGAGCCCGCCCTGCTCATCGCCGATGAACCGACAACGGCGCTTGATGTGACGATTCAGGCGCAGATCATAGGGCTGCTCAAAGAGTTGCAGCGGCAAATGAAAACGAGCATTATTTTAATCACGCATGATTTGGGGGTGGTGGCGGAAATGGCGGACCGTGTGGCGGTCATGTATGCTGGGGAAATCGTTGAGTTAGCGGACGTCGATACCATTTTTCACCGTCCGCTTCATCCATACACTCGCTCATTGTTGCAGTCGATCCCGTCTGCGCAGACGAAAAAGGAACGACTCCACGTCATCCAAGGGATCGTTCCGCCGCTGCATAAACTGCCGCGGCGCGGCTGCCGCTTCCAGCCGCGCATCAGCTGGATTGGGGCGGATAAGCACGAATCGGATCCGAAGTTGCGGGAAGTGGAGCCGGGGCACTGGGTGCGTTGCACATGTTACCAACATTTTTATTTTCCCGATGATCAAACGGTAGGTGGAATCGGCTATGGCGCTTCTTAACGTCAACCATTTGAAAGTATACTATCCGGTGCGCGGCGGTTTTTTTTCGCCGGGTGGTCGACCATGTCCGCGCGGTGGATGATGTCAGTTTCACGCTGAACAAAGGGGAAACGTACGGGCTCGTCGGCGAGTCCGGCTGCGGCAAGACGACGACAGGGCGCACGATTATCGGTTTGATTCGCGCCACGGCCGGGGAAGTGCTGTTTGAAGGGACGGATTTGACAAAGCTTCGCCGCCGCGAGTTTCATCCGTATCGGAAAGACATCCAGATGATTTTCCAAGATCCGTATTCTTCGCTCAATCCGCGCAAACGTGTGCTCGACATTGTCGCCGAGCCGCTCCGCAATTTTGAACGCCTGTCCCCGCAAGAGGAGCGGCAGAAGGTGCAATACGTTTTAGAGCGGGTCGGCTTGAGCGCGGAGTCGATTTACAAATATCCGCATGAATTTTCCGGCGGACAGCGCCAACGCATCGGCATTGCGCGGGCGCTCACGCTCAATCCGAAGCTCATCATCGCCGATGAGCCGGTGTCGGCGCTTGATGTGTCGGTGCAGGCGCAAGTGTTGAATTTCATGAAAGAAATCCAGCAGGAGTACGGGCTGACGTATTTGTTCATCAGCCATGATTTAGGGATCATCCGGCATATGTGCGACCGCATCGGCATTATGTACCGCGGCCGGCTCGTGGAGGAAGGGACGAGCGAGGAGATTTTTACGAATCCTCAACATATTTATACGAAACGTCTGCTCTCCGCCATTCCGAACGCCGATCCGCGCGAACGCGGCCGGCAGGAGGCGCTTCGCCGCGAAGTGGAAAAAGAATATGAGCAGTCGTATTCCCGCTATTTTGATGAAAACGGCCGGGCTCACCCGCTCAAGCCGATTTCGCCGACGCACTCGGTGGCCATTCCGTAAAGAGGGGAAGACGGGAAGATGCTGAAATTTATTTTACGGCGAATCCTCATTATGATTCCGCAATTGTTTTTGCTGAGCGTCCTCATTTTCTTACTGGCGAAGGCGATGCCGGGCGATGCGCTGACGGGGCAGCTGGCGGCCAACCCGAAAATGGATCCGCAGACGCTTGAGGAAATGCGGGAAAAACTTGGCTTGAATGATCCGGTACATATTCAATACATCCGTTGGGTGAAAAACATGCTGCAAGGGGATCTCGGCCTTTCCTATACCCACCAGCAGCCGGTCACTGATCTGCTGGCCGGACGGATCGGGAATACGGTGTTGCTGTCGGCGGCGATTTTAATTTTGACGTACCTGATTGCCATTCCGCTTGGCATCGTGTCGGGGCGATGGACAGATACGTGGGCTGATAAGCTGATCGTCGGCTACAGCTATCTCGGGTTTGCCACGCCGCTGTTCATTTTTGCTTTGATCATGCTGTTTATTTTCGGCTTTCACCTTGGCTGGTTTCCAACCGGCGGCAGCGTGGACGTTCAGGTCGAGGAAGGGACGCTCGCTTACTATTTAAGCAAATTGAACCATCTCATGCTTCCGGCGTTGTCGGGAGCGCTCATCAACACGGTCGTTACGATTCAATATTTGCGCAGCGAAATCGTCGATACGAAAGTGAAAGATTTCGTGAAAACGGCGCGGGCGAAAGGCGTGCCGGAGCGGCACATCTATTGGCGCCATATTTTGCGCAATTCGTTTTTGCCGATCGCGGCGTTTTTAGGGTATGAGATCACCGGGCTTGTCGGCGGTTCCGTGTTTTTGGAGTCGATCTACAGCTATCCGGGGCTTGGCCAGCTGTTTTTGCAGTCGATTATGCAGCGGGATTACAGCGTCGTGACGGCGCTCGTCATGATTTCCGGTCTGGCGACGCTGGTGGGCACTCTGTTGTCGGACATCATTTTGAGTGCGGTCGACCCGCGCATCCGGATTGAGTAGGGAAGGAGGAAGGCAGCTGACATGAAAGCGGAAATCAGCGGCCCAACGCCGGCCGGAGCGAACATCGAGAAAAGCCCTTCCGCCTTTTCGATCATGTGGCGGGAGGTGGTTCGGGATCGGCTCGCGCTTGGTTCGCTCATCATTTTAGGAATCCTTTTGTCGATCGTCTATGGCGTGTCGCTCTTTTTGGATCAAGAGGAAATCGTGAAAGTGGATTTTCTTTCCATCTATTCTCCGCCGTCAGCGGAACACTGGCTTGGCACAGACTACGGAGGGCGCGACGTGTTTGGCCAGCTCATCATCGGCGCCCGCAATTCGTTTACGATCGGACTGGCCATTACGCTCATCACTGGGGCGATCGGCCTCATTGTCGGATTGGTGGCCGGCTATTTCGGCGGCTGGATTGACAATGTCATTATGCGCATCATCGATTTCATTCTCGTTCTGCCGTTTTTGATGCTCGTTATTGTTTTTGTCGCCATTGTGCCTAAATATAATGTATTGACGTTCATTTTGATCATGAGCGCGTTTTTGTGGACGGGCAAAGCCCGGCTGATCCGCGCCAAAACGCTGGCCGAGCGCGAGCTGGATTATGTCAGCGCGTCAAAAACGCTCGGCACGCCAGATTGGAAAATCATTATTTTTCAAATTTTGCCCAACCTCAGCTCGATCATTATCGTCAATTTGACGTTAAATTTGGCGGGCAACATCGGCATCGAGTCCGGGCTCACGTATCTTGGCTTCGGGCTGCCGGAGAGCACGCCGAGCTTAGGGACGTTGGTCAGCTATGCGACCAACCCGGATGTTTTGCAAAACAAATGGTGGGTTTGGTTGCCTGCGTCATTGCTTATTTTAGTGATGATGCTGTGCATAAATTTCATCGGCCAAGCGCTGAAACGTGCGGCTGATGCAAGACAACGACTAGGATAAGGGGGAAGAAAATGTGAAGAGAAAATGGCTGGCGGCTCTCGCCGCGCTCTTGCTCGTGCTCGCCGGGTGCACGGGCAAATCCGACACAACGAGCGGAAAGGGCAACAATAACGAAAAACCGGCGGCTCAGAAGGAAGACATCAGCAAATTCCCGATGACGGTGAAAAACGACGGGAAAATCATCGACGGCGGCGTGTTGAAATACGGCCTTGTGTCCGATACGCCGTTTGAAGGGACGCTCAGCTATGCATTCTACACCGGAGCGCCCGACGCAGAGATTTTGCAATTTTTTGACGAGTCGCTTTTCCGGACGAACGGTGACTATGAAATTACAAATGATGGGGCTGCCACGTATGAGTTGTCGGATGATAAAAAGACGATGACAATCCATATTAAAGACAATGTGAATTGGCATGACGGCCAGCCGGTGACCGCTGAAGACTTGGAGTATGCGTATTTGGTCATCGGCCATAAAGATTACACCGGCGTCCGCTATGGCGATGCGCTCATCCAAGGGATCGTCGGGATGGAAGAATATCACAGCGGCAAAGCGGATAAAATTTCCGGCATTAAAGTCATCGACAAAAAGACGTTGACGATCACATGGAAACAGGCCAATCCGTCGGTGTTGACCGGCATTTGGGCGTATCCGCTGCCGAAGCATTACTTGAAAGACATTCCGATCAAAGACTTGGCGAAATCGGATAAAATCCGGAAAAACCCGATCGGGTTCGGTCCGTTTAAAGTGAAGAAAATCGTTCCGGGCGAGTCGGTAGAGTTTGTTCGCAATGATGACTACTGGGCTGGCAAACCGAACTTGGAAGGCGTCATTTTGAAAGTCGTCAGCCCGCAAGTCGTCCTGCAAGCGCTGAAAAAAGGCGAAATTGACGTCGCTGAGTTCCCGACTGACCAATATTTGAACGCGAAAGGGACGAAAAACATTCAGTTTATCGGTAGAGTGGATTTGGCGTACAACTATATCGGCTTTAAACTCGGCCATTGGGATGCGAAAAAGCAGGAAAACGTAATGGACAATCCGAAATTCCAAAACAAAAAACTGCGCCAAGCCATGGCGTACGCCATCAACAACCAAGAGGTGGCCGACCGCCTGTATCATGGTTTGCGCTTCCCGGCGAACACGCTCATTCCGCCGTCGTTCCCGGGCTATCATGACAGTTCCATCAAAGGGTATACGTACAATCCGGAAAAAGCGAAACAATTGCTGGATGAAGCGGGATATAAAGATGTGGATGGCGATGGCCTCCGCGAAGATCCAAACGGCAAAAAATTCAAGGTCAACTTCTTGGCGATGAGCGGTGGGGACATCGCTGAACCGCTGGCCAAATTTTATATGCAATGCTGGAAAGATGTGGGCCTCGATGTTCAGCTTGTAGACGGACGCTTGGCGGAGTTCAACTCCTTCTACGATATGGTCGAAAAAGACGATCCGAAAGTGGATGTCTACGCCGCCGCTTGGGGAACTGGAACGGACGTCGACCCGTACGGATTGTACGGCCGCAACGTCATGTTCAACTACTCGCGCTGGGTGAATGAGAAAAACGATGAACTGTTGGAAAAAGGCCATTCCGAACAGGCGTTTGACAAAGAATATCGTCGGAAAATTTACAGTGAATGGCAACAGCTGATGAACGAAGAAGTTCCGGTCATTCCGACGTTGTATCGTTCGGCCATTTATGCCGTCAACAACCGCGTCGCCAACTTCACGGTCGATCCGGGCTCGAAACTGACGTGGAAAGATGTCGGCGTCACGTCCGAGCAACCGGAAGTCGAACAATGACGATTGTTGCCTTTGATGATGTATGATAAGATAGAAGATAAATTGCATACGTCTTATCAAGAGTGGGCGAGAGAACGGGCTTGATGACCCCACAGCAACCTGCCGCAGGCAAGGTGCTAACACCCGCAAAGCGGTTTCGCTTTGGATGATAAGAACGGCTCATGGCCCCTTTCGCATCATTCCGAGGCGAAGGGGGTTTTTGTCGATGGGAGGTGAAGGAGAAACAGTGGAGGAGGCGGTTTCGCTCCGCGCTTGCATGGCCGCTCATCTCCCTGCCGCAGCGTTCGCCGTTTGTGTCATGCGCTGTGTGCAGGCGGAGCTCATCCGGTTTGACCCTAAGGCGGCGGTGCATGTCGACCGTGGGGACGGATACGTTCATTTGTATGGGGAAGCGCAAGGAACAGCCTTTTCGTTGTTGTTGACCAACAGTGAGGCGGACGAATGGAAGGCGGACGGACCGTACGCCCTTGACCGCTACATATGGACAGAGCTTGGGAAAAAAGGGATTTTCCCGATGCAGATGACGCCGTATTTACAAGCAGTATGGTTAACTGAGTCATAGAAAGGAAGAGGGACGAATGGCAGTCAAAAAATTTGAACATGTCGGCATTCAAGTGAAAGACATCGAAGCATCGAAAGAGTTTTATCAAAATGTTGTCGGCTTGGAGCTGCTCGACGAAATGATTCATACGAACGGCACGATGAAATTGGCGTTTTTAGGGATTGGCGGCTCGATCATTGTCGAGCTCATCGAAGGATACAATCCGGATTTGCCGACGGAAGGAAAAGTGCACCATGTGGCGTTTACGGTGGAAGGCATTGAGCAGGAGAAAGAACGGCTTCAGTCGCTCGGTGTGCCGCTTGTGTGGGAAGAAATAACGACACTTCCGAACGGGGCAAAATATTTGTTCTTCCTCGGGCCCGACGGCGAATGGATCGAGTTTTACGAGCCTGCTCGATAAATGGCGTCACGCTAGGCGGCCAGCTGTTTGGGCCGCCTATGAATTTGCCGTCTGGCGATTGGCGCTTCGTTCCATTTTTCTTCGTATGGCCTTGCCTGCCGCTAGACAACAACCGTCCATGTAGGAGTCGTCGTCTTCTCGATTCAATGGTATACTAGAAAAAGAGAGGGGGAGGATGACGTGGAAGAAATGATCGTGCACGCGATTCAAGACGACTACCCTGATGAATTCGCCTGGTGCTACGGCTGCGGGCGTCTGAATGAACAAGGCCACCATTTCCGCACCGGGTGGCGGGGCGACAAAACGGTGACGGTGTATACGCCGCGTCCGGAACATACGGCGATTCCAGGGTTTGTGTACGGCGGGCTGATCGCCTCGCTCATTGATTGCCACGGCACCGGTTCAGCGGCGCTTGCCTTGCATCGGAAAAACGGCCATGAACCAGGGAGCGGGGAAACGCCGCCGCGCTTTGTCACTGCGTCGCTTCACGTCGATTTCGTCAAGCCGACGCCGCATGGAGTGCCGCTTGTCGCCGTCGGCACTGTGACGGAGATTCATCCGAAAAAATGGAAAGTGGACACCGAAGTGTTCGCCAACGGCGAACTGTGCGCCCGCGGGCAAGTCGTCGCCGTCGTAATGCCGAAAACGTTTGTCCGTGGGTAACAAGCAACAAAAGGCGCCGGAGAGCGGCTGTTTTTGACAGCGCTTTCTCCGGCGCTTGGCAACTGGTCGAAAACGGCTGCGCCTCACCTCGTTTCGCCATTGAGGACTGATGATGTCATGAAAAAGGCAACTCGACAACGCCTCTTCTCAAGTGGGGAAACCTTGTGAAATTGGTTCTCCTTTTTCAACAAAACCACCGATTTGGCGAACATCATCGTTTTTCACCGGTTTTCTCGGATTCCTCTGATCATCGCTTTCCATGCGTTTCAAAACAACAACAGCAGCTGCTGTTTGGACTCGTCGAATCCAAGGAGAACGAGCATGCGCAAAAACGCCTTTTGGAGATCCATCACCTTCACGGTTTGTCCATGATCAGCACCGACGACGTGGCGCTCGCCACCTCTTTGCCGTTTTGCCGCACGATGGCGGTTACATAGGCGACGGTTTTCCCGAACTTTTCCACCCGCGCCTCGATTTCGGCTTCTCCAGCCGCCGCTGGGCGGTGAAACGTCGTCTGCAAGTTGATGGAGGCGTGCATTTGGTCATCGCGAAGCAAGGTCGTCACCGCATACGCCATGAGAATGTCCGCCGCCGCCCCGACGAACCCGCCCATAATCACCCCGTTGCCGTTGAGCAGCGATTCGCTGATCGTCCATACGCCTTTCGCATAGCCGTCTCGGGCTTCCGTCAGGCGGACGCCGAGCGTTTCGTCGCATGGGGGCGGCGCGCTTTGACCGGCGATGACAGCGTGCAAGTTGGTCATTGGCTTCATGTGGAACACCCTTTCTGTTGTCAATCATGTTTTTTTATTCGCCAAACGGCGGCGATTTCCTCTTTTCGCGTGCATGAGGAGGAGAACGGCAAAGCTGTGGCGAAAGAAACAAGCAGCTGATGATGGAAAGGAGATGGTCTCATGTATCAACCGCCAGACGCCGGCCGTTGGACGGGACGGATTGACAGCGTGAGCGATGAGCAGGCGTTTCGTCTTCATCAGCGCATTCGCTTGCTCGATTTGTCGCGGCCATTGGAGACGGTGGAACGAGCGGCGGCATTCATCGGGTTTGCGTGCGACGAAGGAGTGCGCCGCAACCAAGGCCGCCAAGGGG
Organism: Geobacillus sp. WSUCF1; assembly: GCF_000422025.1. Lineage (NCBI taxonomy): Bacteria > Bacillati > Bacillota > Bacilli > Caryophanales > Anoxybacillaceae > Geobacillus > Geobacillus sp. WSUCF1. The sequence goes on from NZ_ATCO01000132.1 coordinate 52,619, forward strand.
CGAAAGAGGCGCCGGCCGCCGTCAAAGCGGCGCTGGCCCGGCTGCCTTGGCATCTTCCGGAAGGGGTCGTTGTCTATGACGCAGGCGATGTCGTTTGCGTCGATGAACGGCTCGAACAAAGCCAGACTGAACTTGGGAAGGCGGTCGCCCGCCTGCTGAAAAACGGGATGGCGTCTATCGTGATCGGCGGCGGCCATGAGACGGCGTACGGCCATTACTTGGGCGTTCGCGAAGCGCTCGGGCCCGAAGCCCGCCTTGGCATCCTCAACATTGACGCCCATTTCGACTTGCGCCCGTACGATGACGGGCCGACGTCCGGGACGATGTTTCGGCAAATATTGGATCAAGACGAACGGGTCCGTTACTTCTGCCTCGGCATTCAGCGGCTTGGCAACACGGCGGCGCTGTTTGCGGCGGCCGAGACGTACGGCTGCCGGTACATGCTTGAAGACGAGCTGACCGCAGGGCCGATCGAGGCCGCCTATGAACAAATCGAGGAATTTGCCGCTCATCACGATGCCGTGATGTTGACCATTTGCATGGACGCCATCAGCGCGGCTGCCGCGCCGGGGGTGAGCGCGCCGTCGCCGTTTGGACTCGCTCCGTCGCTAGTGCGCGCTCTCGTCCGCCGAATCGTTTCTCATCCGAAAACGATCAGCGTCGATCTTTGCGAAGTCAATCCACTCTGGGATGAAGGCGGAAAAACGGTGGCGTTGGCCGCCGCCTTTTGCATGGAAGCGCTCCTTCATTTTCGACGCTTGCAGCCAAGGCGGTGAGAACGTGAAATTGGTCATTGCCGAACGGGACGACAAGGAACGAGAAGCGATCCGCTGGCTCGTTTCCGCGTATTCCTTGCCGATTGAGCAAGTATATACGGCGGCTACGGTCGAGGAGATGATGGCGTTTCTTGAGCGGGAGGCGCCGGAGCTATTGTACGTCGAACTGGATATGATTCCGTATGAACGATGGCCGAAGGCGACATCCCACGTCCGCTTGTTTTGCCAACGCGTGATTGCCGCAACGGCCGAGGCGACGTTTGCGCGGGCGAAACAAGCCATCGACTGGCAATGCGTCGATTTGCTTGTGAAGCCGCTTGAGCCCGCCAAGCTGAAACAAGCGTTGAGGACGGCGGTTTCGCTTTCCTCCAACAGCCGCTCGAGCCTGACAGCGGGTTTTGACGGCCATGACGACTACCGCGCATTATTTTACGATGACCCCGCCGCAGCTTCCACCCATGTATGGCTTGTGCAGGCGGAACAGCCTGCCTTGTCTCGAGAAGTGATCCGCTTTTTAACGAGCTATCCGTTTCGCGGACGGGCGCGCGTATTGCCGCTCACCCATATGGCGGTTTGCCTGCTTCCCGATTTGCCGGGCGACGGGAAAGAAGAGGCGTGGAAGCTGCTGCGCGATTGGGAAGAGGAGCATCATGAGCCGCTCGCGGTTGTCGTGATGCCGCCTGATGGCCGGAGGACGGTGCGCGCGCAATACCAAGCGGCGCGCCGGTTGCTCGAGACGACGTTTTTCATTGGCTATCGCCAAGTGATCGCTCCCGCTTCGGAATACGAACAGTGGCGTGAGCTCGATCCGTTTTTGACGCCGGAGGAGCAGCGGCAATGGATCGAGATGCTCGAGCGGTTCGACCATGAAGGGGTGAAGCGATGGCTGCGGCGCGAATTCTCCCATTGGAAGCCGCCGTTTCCGAGCCCGGAGATGGTGCGGACGCGGCTGACGAGCATCTTGGCGCAAATCCGCCGGTTTATGAAAACATACGGCCTTGACCGCGGCGGAACCGAGCGGGAGTATATGCGCATTTTTCAAGACATTTTGTACAATCCCGTCTTGTATCGCATCGTTCAAGAATTGATTTTATTTTTATATCGATTGTTCCATGAGGCCAAGCAGGCCGCGGAAGACGCGCGCGTCGACGCCGTGGAGCGCGGCCTCCGCTATATGGAGGCGCATTTTCGCGATCCGTCGCTCACGCTTGAGCGGGTCGCGGCCGCCGCCGGGCGCAGCCCCGCGTATTTCAGCCATTTGTTGTCGAAAAAGCGCGGCGTGACGTTTCGCCAGTGGCTGACCAACCGGCGGCTTGAGGAAGCGAAACGGCTGCTTCGGCAGACGGATTTGTCGATTAAAGAAATCGCCGAACAAACCGGGTTTCGCACCGCCCATTATTTGATGCGCGTCTTTAAAGCCGAACTGAACCAGACGCCGACCGCCTACCGCGATGAACAACGGCTGAAACCGTCATCACCGCGGTAGGCGGTTTTTTCAAAAGAAATGAACATATATCAAAAGAAATGGATAGATGAAGCGAAAAGAAAAAAGAAATTTCAAAAAAAATGGATCATCTTGAAAAGACGAGAATCTATCTCCATCCTCTTGGCTTCCTTACAATAAAAAGCAAAGAGGAAAAAGGAGAGGATGACGATGGCAGAAAAACGGACCGTACGCCCGTTTGCGGGAACAGAGCGGCGGGCGAAAGGATGGATTCAAGAAGCGGCGTTGCGTATGTTAAACAACAATTTGCATCCCGATGTCGCCGAGCGGCCGGATGAGTTGATCGTCTACGGCGGCATCGGCAAGGCGGCGCGCAACTGGGAATGTTACGAGGCGATTGTGGACACCCTTCTTCGTTTAGAAAACGATGAAACGTTGCTCATTCAATCCGGCAAGCCGGTGGCGGTGTTTCGCACGCATCCGGACGCCCCTCGCGTGCTGATCGCCAACTCCAACCTCGTGCCCGCATGGGCGACGTGGGACCATTTCCACGAACTTGACAAAAAAGGGTTGATCATGTACGGACAAATGACGGCCGGGAGCTGGATTTACATCGGCAGCCAAGGGATCGTCCAAGGGACGTATGAAACGTTTGCCGAAGTGGCGCGCCAGCACTTTGGCGGCACGCTGGCCGGGACGATCACGCTAACCGCCGGCCTTGGCGGCATGGGCGGGGCGCAGCCGCTCGCCGTGACGATGAACGGCGGCGTCTGCCTCGCCATCGAAGTCGATCCGGCCCGCATCCAGCGCCGCATTGACACGAATTACTTGGATACGATGACCGACAGCCTAGACGCGGCGCTCGAGATGGCGAAACAAGCGAAGGAAGAGAAAAAAGCGCTGTCGATCGGCCTTGTCGGCAATGCGGCTGAAGTGTTGCCGCGTCTCGTCGAAATGGGCTTTGTTCCGGACGTCTTGACCGATCAAACGTCCGCCCACGATCCGTTAAACGGCTACATCCCGGCTGGCCTTACGCTTGATGAGGCCGCCGAACTCAGGGCGCGCGATCCGAAGCAGTACATCGCCCGTGCAAAACAGTCGATCGCCGCGCATGTTCGAGCGATGCTGGCGATGCAAAAGCAAGGGGCGGTGACGTTTGATTACGGCAACAACATCCGCCAAGTGGCAAAAGACGAAGGGGTGGACGACGCCTTTTCCTTCCCGGGTTTTGTGCCGGCCTACATCCGTCCGCTCTTTTGCGAAGGAAAAGGGCCGTTCCGCTGGGTGGCATTATCCGGCGACCCGGAAGACATTTATAAAACCGATGAAGTCATTTTGCGTGAATTCAGCGACAATGAGCGTCTTTGCCATTGGATTCGCATGGCGCAAAAACGCATTAAGTTCCAAGGGCTGCCGGCGCGCATTTGTTGGCTCGGCTACGGCGAGCGGGCGAAGTTCGGGAAAATCATCAACGACATGGTGGCCAAAGGCGAGCTGAAAGCGCCGATCGTCATCGGCCGCGATCATTTGGATTCGGGCTCCGTTGCTTCGCCGAACCGGGAGACGGAAGGAATGAAAGACGGAAGCGACGCCATCGCCGACTGGCCGATTTTAAACGCGCTGTTGAATGCGGTCGGCGGCGCAAGCTGGGTGTCGGTTCACCACGGCGGCGGCGTCGGCATGGGCTACTCCATTCACGCCGGCATGGTCATTGTCGCCGACGGCACGAAAGAGGCGGAAAAACGGCTGGAGCGCGTGTTGACGACCGACCCGGGGCTTGGTGTGGTCCGCCACGCCGACGCTGGGTATGAGCTCGCCATTCGGACAGCGAAAGAAAAAGGCATCGATATGCCGATGCTGAAGTAGAAAGGGGGATCCATATGCGCCCGCTTTTTGTCCGCCGCGCCCGCCAGCTCGTCACGCTGGCGGGAAGCTCCGCGGCTCCGCTTGTCAAGGAGAAGATGAGCGATCTTCACATCATCGAAAACGGCAGCGTCTGGATCGAACATGGCACGATCGTGGCGGTTGGTGCGGACGATGAACTGGCCCGCCAATTTGCCGATCGGCTCGCCGAAGCGGAAGTCATTGACGCTAAGGGCAAAACGGTGACGCCTGGGCTTGTCGATCCTCATACTCATCTCGTTTACGCCGGCAGCCGCGAACACGAATGGACGATGCGGCTCGGCGGGGCGACGTACATGGAAATCATGAACGCAGGCGGCGGCATTCATGCGACGACAAAAGCGACGCGCGAGGCGTCGGAAGAGATGTTGTATGAAGAAAGCAAGCGGCGGCTCGATCAGTTTTTGCTTCATGGGGTCACGACCGTCGAAGCAAAAAGCGGCTATGGTTTAAGCCTTGAGCACGAAATCAAGCAGCTTGAAGTCGCCAAGCGTCTCGATGACACCCACCCGGTCGATATCGTCTCCACGTTTCTTGGCGCTCATGCCGTTCCGCCGGAGTGGAAGCACGATCCGGATGAATACGTCCGCCTTGTCATCGACGAGATGATTCCCGAAGCGGCCCGCCTTGGGTTGGCCGAGTTCAACGATGTCTTTTGCGAGCGCGGCGTGTTTACGCCTGAACAAGCCCGCCTCATTTTGGAAGCAGGGAAAGCGCACGGCTTGACGCCGAAAATCCACGCCGATGAAATCGAGCCGTATGGCGGGGCGGAACTGGCAGCCGAAGTCGGCGCCATCTCCGCCGACCACCTGCTTCGGGCGTCGGACGAAGGAATCCGCCGCATGGCCGATCGTGGCGTCATCGGCGTCCTTTTGCCCGGCACCGCCTTTTTCTTAATGACAAAAGCCGCCGATGCCCGCCGTTTGATCGACGCCGGCGTTCCCGTCGCTTTGGCGACCGACTGCAACCCTGGTTCGTCGCCGACCGTCTCGCTGCCGCTTGTCATGACCTTGGCCTGCCTGCATATGCGCATGACCCCGGCCGAAGCCATCGCCGCCGCCACGATCAACGCCGCCCACGCCATCGGCCGCGCGCATCTTGTCGGCAGCCTCGAGCCGGGGAAGAAGGCGGATTTGGTCATGTTCAACGTTCCGAATTATGTGCAGATCATGTACCATTACGGAGTCAACCATGTTGAGACGGTGATCAAAGGCGGGGGGGTGGTGGTGAAAGAAGGCAAGGTGTGCATCTAAAAGGGAAACGTTCTTTCGTCGAAGCGTTTGGCGACCGGAAGCGGCTATGCTTCCGGCCGCGCAAGTTGGGGTAAAAAGGACAATGGGGGTGGAGAAAGATGAAAGCGGATACAAATATAGCGCCATCCGTGCCGACGCCAACGCCGGCCAGCGGGGCATGGAAGTTTTTCGTCTTTAGCGCCATCGGCATTTTCGTATTTTTCGTCCCGGTGTCCATCGGCGGCACATCATCGATTTTGCTCGATCATATTGTGACATGGATTCGCACCCAGTTTTCAGCACTTGTTCCTTATTATGCTCTGATCGTGATCGCTCTCGGTGCAATTTATCCATTTTATAAAAAAACGTGGAACAAAGATGCCGTAACAGTCGTTTTTTCGCTGCTGAAAGTTGTTGGGCTGATTACGGCTGTCATGTTGGTGTTTCGCATCGGTCCGTCATGGTTGTTTCAGCCGAATATAGGCCCGTTCTTATATGACAAGCTCGTCATTTCCGTCGGACTTCTTGTGCCGATTGGCTCCGTCTTTCTCGCCATGCTCGTTGGCTACGGGCTTTTAGAATTTGTCGGCGTATGGATGCAGCCGATCATGCGTCCGATTTGGAAAACGCCGGGCCGTTCGGCGATCGACGCCGTCGCCTCCTTTGTCGGCAGCTACTCGATCGGTCTATTGATCACCAATAAAGTGTTCAAAGAAGGCAAATACACCGTGAAAGAAGCAGCGATCATCGCTACCGGCTTTTCCACCGTATCGGTGACATTTATGGTCGTTGTCGCGAAAACATTGGGGCTCATGCCAATCTGGAACACGTATTTTTGGGTGACATTTCTCGTGACGTTTGCCGTTACAGCGCTTACCGCCCGGCTTTGGCCGCTGAGCCGCATGAGCGACGAGTATTACGACGGCAAAGGAGATCCCGAACAAAAAGTGACGGGAAGCTATATGAAGCAAGCTTGGTCCGAGGCGATGAAAGCGGTAGGACAGTCAAAAGGGATTGGGACAAACATATGGGAGAACTTGCGCGATGGCTTCATCATGACGATGGGCATTTTGCCTTCCATTATGTCAGTCGGACTGATCGGGCTGCTGCTCGCTGAATATACGCCGTTGTTTGACTGGTTGGGCTACCTGTTCTACCCATTCACCCTTCTGTTGCAAATCCCTGAACCGTTGTTGGCTGCGATTTTCAGGTTCGCCGCCATTCCATCAACCCGATTGAGAAGTTTCAGCGCCATGAAAGCCTGTCCACCTCCGAGACAGGCTTTCACAGCGTTTCCCGCTGCTGCTTTAACAAATCGCGAATTTCTGTCAATAGCTCCTCCTCTTTCGTCAGCGTCGGCGCGGTTTCCTTCACCTCTTCCTGCTTTTTCACCCGTTCATACAGCGTGTTGATCAATTTCACAAACAGGAAAATCGAAAACGCGATGATCAAAAAGTCGACGACCGTTTGGATAAACGCCCCATATTTCACTTCCGCTTTGCCGACTTTCCACGACAGGCCGCTGAAATTGATGCCTCCCAACAATAAGCCGACGAGCGGCATGATGATGTCATTGACGAGCGAAGACACGATTTTGCCAAATGCCCCGCCGATAATGACCCCGACGGCCAAGTCGATGACATTGCCGCGGACGGCGAATTTTTTAAACTCGTTCCACATGGTCATCTCCTTCCGAAGAAAATGTTCGTCTGCTATTATACCCGACCGGCCGCAACATTGAAACTTTTTAGTTTAAATCGTAGCAAATCAATTGGTTTTATAGTATTATAGAATACGTTCATCAACCAAAACAAAAGGGGGAACGCATCGTGGAAATGACCGCACAACAACGAGACGTTCGCGCGAAACAAGCAGCGAACGCCCCGAAAAATCCAACCGCATGGATCATTGCGGTCTCCTGTTTTGTGTTAATCGGCGGAGCACTGTTCTTATATAGCCGCGTGTCTTGGCAACAGGCGCTTTTGTACGTGCTGGGTGCGTTTGGCGGCTTTGTGCTTTATCAAGCCCATTTCGGTTTTACTTCGGCCTGGCGGAAATTCATTTTGTACCGTCAAGGGGAAGGCATTCGAGCACAGATGGTCATGATGGCGGTGGCAAGTGCGTTGTTTTTGCCGTTGCTGATAAAAGGATCGATATTCGGCCATTCCGTTGCTGGGAATGTGCATGAAGTCGGCATTGCTGTCATGATTGGTGCCTTTATTTTCGGGATCGGCATGCAGCTGGGTGACGGCTGCGCGTCCGGGACGCTGTACCATATTGGCGGCGGTGATACGAACGGTGTCGTCACCTTGATCGGGTTTATCGCTGGATCGGTCATTGCGACGACGCATTTTGATGTTTGGATGCGTATGCCGCACGTCGATCCGATTTCGCTTATTGCTTCGTTTGGTGCATGGGGCGGCTTTCTGCTGCAACTTGTTTTGCTGGCGGTTGTCTATTATGTCGTGACGGTGATGGAAAAGCGGCGCCACGGCAAGCTGTTGACGACACCGCTTGAACACCGCCACGGATGGAAAACCATTTACAAAGGCCCATGGTCATTGTTGGTTGGCGCGTTATTATTGGCGCTGATGAACGTGCTTGTTCTCATGTTCAAAGGTTCGCCGTGGGGCATTACATCCGCCTTCGCCTTGTGGGGAGCGAAGTTTGTCCAGCTGTTTGGTGTCGATCCGACGGCTTGGGCGTATTGGCAAGATGAGGCGAAACGGCAGGCGCTCGCCAATCCGCTCTACTACGATACAACGACGGTCATGGACATTAGCTTAATGTTCGGCGCCTTATTGGCGGCAGCGCTCGCGGGCCGCTATACGAAGCCCGTGCAATGGAAGCGTCCGACGCGCATGACGATCGGTGCGCTGATCGGCGGGCTGATGATGGGATACGCGCCCGGCTGGCGTTCGGCTGCAATATCGGCGCGTATTTCGGCGGCATTGCCTCGTTCAGCGCCCACGGCTGGGCATGGTTTGTCTTTGCTTTCCTCGGCAGCCTGATCGGCGTCAAACTGCGTCCGTATTGCGCGTACAAAAACTAAATGTCCGAAAGTCGGCATCCCGTCGTTTTGGCGGGGTGCTTTCTTTATGCAGGACGGCATATGGTACAATGGGCAGTGAGGCTTCGACAAGAGCAGCTGCCTGCTTGTTTGAAATCGTTTTCCTTGTTTTGGGAGAGCGGAAGGAGGACAGCGGTGTTCATTGGGAGAGGAGGGAAAAGGCATGCGGCAAACGGCCTCGATCGTCTGCATTGGCGGGGCGAACGTCGACCGAAAGGCGCGGTTGCTCACTCCGTTTCGGCTCGGCACGTCCCATCCCGTCACCACGACGCAAACCGCGGGTGGGGTGGCGAGAAACATCGCCGAAAACTTAGGACGGCTTGCTCAACCTGTTTCGCTCGTCAGCACCGTTGGCGATGATCGCGATGGACAGTGGCTCATTGACGTGACGAGCCGATATGTCAATACGAGCTTCATCATGCGAACGCCAAAAGCGAACACCGGGACGTATACAGCGGTGCTTGATGAACACGGCGAGATGGTTCTCGCCTTGGCGGATATGGCCATTTATGATACAGTGGGGGAAGAATGGCGAAAGCAACAATGGACTCGGCTCGGTCCGATTTCTGCAGTTGTGCTTGATACAAATTTCCCGGAGGATGTCATTCGTTCGGTGATTGCACAATGTCGCCAAGAGGACATCCCGCTTTGTGTTGTGACGGTGTCGGTTCCAAAAGTGAAGCGATTGCCCAGCGATTTGTCTGGTGTGACGTGGTTTGTCACGAATGAAGCGGAGGCGAAGGCATTTGTGGGAAAAGATGGGCATACGGGCGACATCATGAAAGCGATCCTTCACGCCGGCGCCCAGAACGTTGTCATCACCCGCGGCGCAAACGGCGTTGCGTACGCCGCCAAGCAAGGGGAAACAGGGACGCTCGCGGCGCCAAACGTAACAGTCACCGACGCCACCGGAGCGGGCGACGCCTTTGCGGCTGGATTTTTGTACGGCGTCTTAGGCGGACATACGGTGGAAGACGCCTGCCGCTTTGGGATGAGCAGCGCGGCGCTTACGCTGCAAACGGCCGAAACTGTGCATCCCGCTTTGAATGAACACCTGTTGCAAGCCGCCTATGAGCGGTATTTTCGCGAAGGGGGAACGAAGTGATGAATGATTTTCTCGTCTTTTCCGAAGAAGTCGCTCAAGCGAAGGCCGAAAAAAAAGCCGATTGTCGCTTTAGAATCAACGATCATCTCGCATGGCATGCCGTATCCGGAAAACGTGCAGACGGCGAAAGACGTCGAGCGGATCATCCGCGACCGCGGCGCCGTGCCGGCGACGATCGCGATCATCGATGGAAAGATTAAAATCGGGTTAACGGATGACGAACTTGAATTGTTAGGGACAAGCCGCGATGTAGAAAAAGTGAGCCGCCGCGACTTGCCGTATGTCGTCGCCATGAAGAAACACGGGGCGACGACCGTGGCGGGGACGATGATTTGCGCCCAGATGGCGGGCATCCGCGTATTTGCGACCGGCGGCATCGGCGGCGTGCACCGCGGCGCCGAACAGACGATGGACATCTCGGCTGACTTGCAGGAACTCTCGCGCACCAACGTCGCGGTCGTCTGCGCCGGGGCGAAATCAATTTTGGATTTAGGCTTGACGCTTGAATACCTCGAGACGCATGGCGTTCCGGTCATCGGCTATCAGACGGACGTCCTGCCGGCGTTCTATTCGCGGACGAGCCCGTTTCGCGTCGACTATCGCCTCGACAGCGCAGAAGAAATCGCTCAGTTCATCGAAACGAAATGGAAGCTTGGGTTAAACGGCGGTGTTGTGATCGCCAATCCTGTCCCAAAAGAAGAGGAGCTCGAGGAGTCGTATATCACCGCCATCATCGAACAAGCGCTTAAGGAAGCAGAAAAGCAGCACATCACCGGCAAAGCGGTCACCCCGTTTTTGCTTGACCGTGTGAAAACATTAACCGGAGGCAAAAGCTTGCAAGCAAACATCGCCTTAGTGAAAAACAACGCCGCCTTGGCGGCCGACCTTGCCCGAGAGCTTTCTTGATGCGAACGCCCCCGCCCTTCCATCAGGGCGGGGGCATGATGGCAGTGGAGGATTTATCGAGCGTGAAGCAAATGGCGGATTTTTCGATCGTGCTGGGCGATTTTGACGGAGTGGAAGTCGACCGTTTCTTGTGTTTCAACTAGTTCGACGCGGATGTGGCCGAGTTTCGCTTCGAGCCGTTCGAACCGTTCATTCACGGTGCGCTCCAACTGGGCGATCTGCCGCTCAAACCGTCCATCCATCTCCTCGATGCGTCCGTCCATTCCTTCCACACGTCCATTCATTCCTTCCATGCGCTTGTCCATGTCTTCGATGCGCTTGTCCATGTCTTCGATGCGTTTGTTCATCGTGTTCGTTTGTTCGCTCAACGCTTGGACTTGGCGTTGGAGCGAGTCGAATTTCTCATGGAGCGCTTCGAACTGCTTGCGCATATCGGACGCGTACAAATCCAGCACTTGCAAAATTTGCGCCAATATCGTTTTTTCTTCCACCCTCTTCACCTCCTTCCACTCTAGTATATCAAACAAGCGAGTTTGCGAGAAGGAACAACAGTTTCAAATCTGGCGGGATTTCGTTTATGATGGATAAAGGAGGGGCGCTGCTATGGCTGAAATGATCACGTATTCATCTTTTGCCACTGACTGGCTGCCGATCACCATCGTTGCGGCCGCTGTCGCTGTCAGTGTTTTCATTGGTATTCTTATTATAAAACAGAAATCGTGAACCCGTCGTGAGGCTAGCTGAACGTCGACGCCCAGCCGATACTACGGGCGAAATCGGCAGCGGGAAAAGTAGAAAAGTGCTGCGAAAAGCAAGTACACGTACTTTGGCTAAAAAAACAGCCTGCCTTCGCGCATGGAAGCGAGAGGCGGGCTTGTTGCTTAACAAAGACTTAAACCTATTTGAAAACGTTTACCAATAATGTACAATGCTTATTCCCAAAATGAATGGTAAAGTTGATTGATGCCAACCCGATATGGTATGTTAAAAGAAAAGGTTAATAAAAATTAACATTAATATCGGTTTATGACTCTATTTTGTGTTAAAAATAATTAACACAAAGGAGGTGTGATGATGGAGATTAAACAAACGATCGCGAAAAATCTAAATCGGGTCAAAAAAGAGATGGGGTTGAAGAATCAAGATTTAGCCGAATTGATGGGCGTGACGAGACAAACGATTGCCAAATATTTAAAAGGGGAACAAATTCCTGACAGTGCAAAATTATTTCTTCTGTCGCGACACTTGAATATCCCGATGAAGGATTTGATCGTTTCTTCAGACGATCAGCGTGAACCAATGTCTTCTTTCATGTTTCGCGCGGATAACCCTAAAGAAAACTTTCGTCTGATTGATCAAAATCAAGTGAATCGGATCATGGATGATTATTATGAGCTGCTTGCCTCTTTTGGAGAGGCTAGTGTTGCTTATTTGCCCCCGACGTATAAAGTAAAGCTCGTTGATCATGAGTTAACGGAGGAGCATAAAACCATTATTCGACAAGCAGCGGAACAAACGAGGAAAATGTTTGGCCTTGATCATGTGATCCCAAGCGATATTTATGCGGTTTTAGAGCGCCATGGTATACATGTCATCGCGTTGAAAACGATTGATAAAAAAATTGATGGTTTATCGGCTTACTCCGAGGAAAAAGGAGCTTTTATTTTCCTTAATGATCACGACGAAATACCTGAGGAACGAAAACGGTTCAGCGTCATTCACGAACTTGGCCATCTTATTTTTCATCGCGAGGAGTACCGAAGTGATCTTAGCTCTCTTACTTACAGCAGCGCAAGAAGGGAAATCAATGAAAAAGTCGCCACGTTGTTTGCAAGCTACTTTCTTATTCCTCGCGAACAGTTGCGGGAATATGCTTATTATTTTAAACGATATGTTACCCTTGAAACGATTATGGAGCTTAAGCGCCAATTTTTTGTCAGTGCTGAAGCCTTCATGAGGGCCTTATTGGATGAACAATACATTTCCGGAAGGACGTACGGCCATTTGCGAAAAACGTTGCGGGAGCAAGGATATAAAGAACAAGAACCCGCTCCAATCGAGTATATTCCCAAAAACCGCAAACTGACCTATTTTGTGAAACAGGCGTATTTTGAGGGGAGCATTACGATTAACAAAGTATGCGAAATCCTTGGATGCGATTTGCGGACTGCTAGAGAAATGGTCAAGGGATGGTATAAGGAGCATGGATGTTCAGAAAATACGGGGGCTTTATAAAAAGAGAGCGGTGGTGGACAACAATGTGTTAAACGATTTTTATGAGTTGGACAGGATGGATTTACTGACGAGAGTGTTTGGCCGAGTGTGTGTTCCCGAAAGTATTTTGTGGAATGAGACTCCTGACGATATCCGGACGGCTTTGCGACAAATCGATTACGAAACGGTCTCTTTGCATACGGAAGAGGGATACGGGCTCATGTATCAGCTGCTGACAGAATGGACAGGTTTAAGCGAATATGATGCAGAACTGATTGCCATTGCCGGTCAAGATATGATTGTATGCACATCGAATGAAAAAAGGATCATCAATGCATGTGAAAGTTATGGCATCGAATATACGGGAACTTTAGGAATTTTATGTTGCGCGTATGAGCGTCGGTTGATCGGACGGGAAGAATTCAAGGGATTGATTGACCGGTTGTTTTCCGATGAGTGCAGCTGCCACTTGCATCCGAGGTTGAAGAACCAAATTTATAAACAGTATCATTTGCAAGATGTGTAGCCGTGTTGAACAAGACTAGCGCCTTTTGCATTGAAATAGGGAACGGTCCTGTCTGGATGCGATTCAAGGACGGCCTTTCTTTGAGAACATTCCACGTCTTCCACCAAAAACTGGCCGCAAAGACCCATGTGGCAACGGGCAAACGTATAAAACGTGCTCCGGGCAGTAGCAACGCTGTTTTCGATCAAAGAAACAACCCGCCCCATGCGTTGAAGCAGGGAGCGGGCTTTCCGCTTAAAACGCCACCGCCATCAAGCTTAAGCTCCCATACTGGTACTCACGGAACAACACGCGCGGCGCCCCGCCGCGATCGCCGGCCCCGTAGGCGATCCAGTACGGCGCGAGATGCTCGGGCGTCGGCACGGCCTGCTTGGCGTACGGCGCTTTGTTCTCATACTCGAACACCTCTTCACTGTGGGCGGCTGATCGGCTGAGAAGCCAATCATCAAATGCGACGGCCCATTCGTCCGCCTCCGCATGCCCTTCCCAACGGAGCGCCATCAAATTGTGCACCGTCCCGCCGCTTCCGATGATCATCACGCCCTCATCCCGCAGCGGGCGCAGCGCTTCCCCGAGCTGCAACAATTGCTTCGGCGTCCACCACGGCACGACCGACGCCTGCACAACCGGAATATCCGCTTTCGGAAATAAGCGGTAGAGTAGCACCCACGAACCGTGATCCAACCCCCGGGTCCGATCGACGGCCACTTCCGCCACACCGCCTAGGCGCTCCCGCACGCGCTCCGCCCACTCGACCGACCCGCGCGCCGGATACACCACTTCATACAACTCGCGCGGAAATCCGGAAAAATCATAAATCATGTCATACGTCCCCTCAACCACCGAAACCGTCGGTTGGCGCGTCATCCAATGGGCGGTAAAGACGACGACCGCCTGCGGGCGAATTCCTTCCCCGAGTTTGCCCAAAAGCGCCGTGTACGCATTGTCTTCGATTGCCAACATCGGCGAACCGTGAGCGAGAAATAGGGCGGGGGGTCTCATCGTTCCATTCCTCCCTTGAACCATATTGACAAATCTGCTTGCGGCCTAATGCCGCCTCCAAACGATTCGCCGAAAAACGGCGCCGGAATTTCTCATCCCTAGTGTAGCATAAACATCTTTTGCTCTTCTATGCACTCGCTTTCCTAAACCGTGCGATGGAGGTTTGAATCTTCTCGTAGGCGTTTCTGTCTCCCTTACGATGAGGAGCTTTTCCTTGCCTCCCGCCATATTCATCGCCGCCCAAACCGATCGGGCGTTTGGGGAGAATGAAAGAGAGATATCACCAAGACGAATGTGCTCCTTCAACGCGCTTCTCCTCCGTGAATGCTCGAAAAAGTGGCTCTCCTACTAGTTAAGAGAGCTGATTTTTTAGTAGAATAGAAGAAAAATAGAAACGAAGAAAACATTTCGGCACGAAGGAGCTATTCTTATGTCATTGCACGATCTGTTCCGTGAAGTGATGGCCATCTACGAGCAAGACAAACAGGAAAAACTGTCGAAAGAGCGGCGGACGTTTCAGTTAGTGACGCGGGCGATTCCAGAGGCGTTGAAAGCGCTGCCGTTTCTGCCGCCTGACCGGTATATGGTGAAAGGGTCGGTCGGTCAAGGGAATTGGACCGACGTGCCGTGGGTGGCGGTGATGGACCAAGAAGTGACGGATTCAACGCAGCGCGGCTATTATATCGTCTACTTGTTCAGCGAAGATATGCGCCGTCTCTATTTGACGCTTGCCCAAGGAGTGACGGAGACGCCGAAAGACGAAATGGAGCGGGTGAAGCGCGGCATCCGCCAACTCATTCCTGCCGAAGAGCGCGTGCGGACCGATGATGACATCCGTCTTGGCGAAAGCAAACGGGCGAAAGACTACGAACGGTCGGTGGCGGCGTATATCGCCTATTCGTTTGACGATTTGCCGTCCGATGAACAACTCGCGCGCGACCTCGAAACGATGATCGATTATTACCGACAGTATGTAGAGCGAACAGAACCAATGACACCGCCCGAGCAGGCCTTTTCCTATCGGGAGGCGGTTGAGCATATTCATTCATACATATCCGCCAAAGGTTTTTATTACACAAAAGAGGAAGTGGCCAACCTCTTTCTTTCATTAAAAACGAAACCGTTTGTCATCTTATCCGGCATTTCCGGAACGGGGAAAACGAAAATCGTTCAATGGCTCGCCGAGAGCGTCGGCGCCACGGAAGACAACGGCCGCTTCGCCTTGATCCCCGTCCGCCCGGACTGGAACGACGGCTCCGATTTGCTTGGCTATGTCGACATTAAAGGCGAGTTCAAGCCTGGGCCGCTTGCGAACGTCATCATCGAAGCCGAGAACCATCCCGACAAACCGTATTTCGTCGTGTTGGACGAGATGAACCTCGCCCGCGTCGAGCATTACTTCAGCGATGTGCTGAGCGTCATGGAAAGCCGCCGCTGGGAAAATGGGCACATCACGTCGTCGCGGCTGCTGCCGCGAGAAACGGCGGGGCGCGACCTTTTTCTCCCGCCGAACGTCTACATCATCGGCACGGTCAACATGGACGAGACGACCCACCCCTTCAGCAAAAAAGTGCTCGACCGCGCGAACACGATCGAGTTCAACCGTGTCCGTCTCGACCATCTCGACTTTTTGCGCGATGTGCCGACCGTTGCACCCCAACCTGTCGGGCAGGAGCTGTTCGCGGCGCGGTATTTGCATTTGAAAGATGTGTACGCACGCTGCCCAGAGCTTGTTGAAACGGTGACGAAACAGCTCGTGGACATCAACCGCATCCTTGAGCCGCTCGGGGCGCATATCGGCTACCGCGTCCGCGATGAAATCTGCTTTTATCTTGCTTACAACGAAGAAGGAAAGCTGATGGAATTTGACAAGGCGTTCGACTATTGCCTCATGCAAAAAATGTTGCCGCGCCTTTCAGGAAGCGACGCGCGGCTCGAGCGGGCGCTCAAGCAGCTGTTTGTCCTTTGCGCCGGTTTTGAACCGGACGGGGACTACAGCGGTGCGCTTGATGTGTCGTACGCCCGCTATCCAAAAAGCGCGGAGAAAATTTGGCGCATGCTGCGGAGGTTGGAGGACGATGGCTTCACTTCGTTCTGGCTTGGGGCGTGACGACTATGAGCTCGTCCATATCGAAACGAAACAGCTCACGCTCGTAATCAAAGGAAAGCCGTACCACGAACAATACGAAGGGCTCAAGCAGTACCGCCGCCTCGATTTCCACGAGACGATGGAGTTTTTCGCAAGCGGCGAAGGGGTGCGAAACGTCAAGCTGTTTGACGTGGACGCGGGGGCGCTTGTCGACTGGTCGGGCGGCCACCGCCCGATTTTCTTTGAAAACGGCATCTATCAGCTGCTTGTCGTTCCGAAAACCGACCGGGTGCTCTCCTTTTACCATGAGTCGCCAGCGCTGAGAAACGCCATCAGCCGTGTTGACATCGGTGGACAGGCGGTGTTGATGGGAAATCTTCACTTCCCGAATGAAGTCGGGCTGTCGACGTTCGAAATCCGCGACGGCCACCGCTCCGTTTTGGACGTGACGATCGAAATTTTCCCGACGAAATTGACCTACAAACAAGACTACCAGCGGCTGCTTGATGAAGTGAGCGAAGAAATTTACAACTTGGCGTTTCACTTTATCAAGCGCACGTACCAGCGGGCGAAGGCGAAGCGCAGCGGCGCGCCGTCCCGAAGCGAATTTTTCCGGCTTATGGAGGCGCATATCGGCGATTTTTTGCAGGCCATTCGCCATATCGAGCGGCAGCCGCACCATCAACTGTCGACCGTCCATGTGAGGGTGCGCGGCGACCAGCTCGGCCGTTTGGATGCGGCAGGACGGAATGATTTGCGTAAGCGGCCGCATGTGTTCCGCGATGTCAAACGCGGCATCGACATTGGAAGTCGAACCGTCATGCCGCAATCGGGGCTCAAAGCGAAACAAGAACTGACGTACGACACGCTCGAAAACCGGTTCGTCAAATGGATGATGACGCGCCTTGTCGAGAAGCTGCGCGATTTGTTCGAACACGTGCAAGGGAAACAAAAGCGGTACGAAACAGAACCGGATCCGGATTTGCTGGAGCGCATCCAATCGATGATCCGCGCGCTCGAAACTCGGCTTCGTCACTCCTTTTGGCGGCCGATCGGGCGGCTTGACCGCTCTGTTGCGAGCCTCGTCCTGCAAATGGCGCCTGGCTA
Organism: Geobacillus sp. WSUCF1; assembly: GCF_000422025.1. Lineage (NCBI taxonomy): Bacteria > Bacillati > Bacillota > Bacilli > Caryophanales > Anoxybacillaceae > Geobacillus > Geobacillus sp. WSUCF1. The sequence goes on from NZ_ATCO01000132.1 coordinate 69,992, forward strand.
CCGCGACGCCTATCAGCTGTTTCTCCTCATCACCCGCGGCCTCGCCTTGCAGGGAACGCTGTACCGAATGTCCGTCAAAGACGTGGCGACGCTGTACGAGTATTGGACGTTTCTAAAACTCGGGCAACTTCTCGGGAAAAAATACAGACTCATCAGTCAAAACGTCATCCAAGTGAACCGCTTGGGGCTGTTCGTCCATCTCGACAAAACCCGCTCCGCCAAGCAAGTGTACGAACATCCGCACACGGGCGAGCGAATCACGCTCACGTACCAGCTGTACGAAGGGAGGCTGCCGACCGTCCCGCAAATGCCCGACACGGTTTTGGCGATTGAAAAGAAGGGAAAAGACTATACGTTCAACTACATTTTCGATGCCAAATACCGCCTTGATTTCGCCGTTTCCGGCAGCGCGTATGAAAAACGGTACGGAATGCCGGGCCCGATGGAAGACGACATCAACACGATGCACCGCTACCGCGATTCGCTTGTCGCCCGCCGCGGCGGCCCATACGAGCGCACCGCCTTTGGCGCCTACGTGCTGTTCCCGTGGCATGACGAAGACAGCTACCAAGCGCACCCGCTGTACAAAAGCATCAACGACGTCAACATCGGCGGCCTGCCGTTTTTGCCGAACGCCACCCGCCTGGTCGAGCAGTTCATCGAGCGGTTGATCGAAAACAATCCTGAAGAACTGCAACAAGAAGGCATCCTGCCGCAAGGGATCATCGAAGAATGGCGGTCGGCATTCGACGAGCATGTGCTTGTCGGCATGGTGCCAAGCGCGCGGCATTACGAAGCCTACGTGAAGCACCGCTTCTACCACATCCCAGTCAAGCAGCTGAAAAAAGGCTGGCAAAACGCGCGCTACATCGCCCTTTACCCGAAACAAGGAGCCGCCCCGCAAAACGGGGTCACGTGCTTTGGCAAAATCACCGCCGTGAACATCGTCAAACGCTCGGCCATCGCCGAACTGCCAAAACGAAGCGATGAGGAATACGTTCGCTTCGAAGTCGAAAGCTGGAACTTTCTCCAAAACGTCATCCGTCCCGTCGGCTACGGCATCGCCGTCTATGCGATGACGACGTTCAACATGCTCAAACAGGCGAAAGAACTGCCGGAACTGTTCATGAAATCAAGCGACGAAATCGTCCTTTGGCGCATCCTGCGGCGGCTGTCCGACCGCATCCGCTTCGACCTTGACGCCCGCTACTTGGATCAGGCGTCCAAAATCACCGCATACCGCGTCAAAAACGTGTCCATCCGCCTGGAAAGCGGCCGTCTCATCATCACAAACGGCGCAAAGCACAAAACAATCCCCGCCGACCTGCTCCGCAGGCAGCCGTCGGCCGTGTTTCGCGAAGTGGTGGGGATGATGGGGGAGGGGTGCGACCAGAAAATGAACCTTGAAAAGTCAACTTTGCGATGACATTGCACACCTCAAGCATTGTAGCATTTCCTCTGGGCGTTTATGAATATCGCTTTTACGGAAGCAAACGTTTTGACCAAGTGACGGTTGCGGCGATGAAGATACATTTGAATCAACGACAGTTGGGCAGAAACAAAACAGAAAATAGCGGCATATTGTTTTTGAAGTTTGGCTGGATCTGTAGTAAAATGAAAGTGCTCTTGCATGGGGGATCTCTCCTTTCGAATGTTGGGTGACACTTTCATTCTACTGGAGATCTGCCAGCAAGGGCTATTTTTATACTTGTCTGAGTTTTATCTAGCACCACGGGTTCAACTTGTTTGTCGAGTAATGTTGAATTTTTAGTAGCGATTCTTCTTGACTTTTTTT